>JBDHVQ010000107.1:0-6975 GCA_039809845.1 Clostridiaceae bacterium
TAACTCTACAAGCTTTTGATTCTCAAAATGAGTGATACTTTACCGACGGCAGTAGTATAATTATCGGGAATGATAAAAAATGCAAAAGGAAAATATTATGGAAAACAGCAAAGATCTGACGGGAAATCAAAATGATAGTTCTGTCCCAGACAAGACTGAAAATGTATTTGAAATAAGGGATCTTAAATATCTTGATATTCTTGATATTCCCTCAATGGATATTAAATCGGGGCTTATAACATCTGTGGTGGGAAGATCCGGAGCGGGTAAATCCACTCTTTTAAAACTCCTCGATAAAATCATAAGTCCCGATTCAGGGTCTATTTACTATAGGGGCACGGATACTGAAAAAATGGACTCCCTTGAATTAAGAAAAAAAATAACCATGCTTTCTCAGACTGCAGTCATATTTAAAGGTGATATCGGACAGAACTTATCCATAGGTCGAGTCTTCCAGGGAAAGACTCCACCCACTGAAGAAGAAATGCTCGATGCCCTTAAATCTGTAAGACTCAGTAAAAAACCTTCCGACTCCCCTTCTGAACTCTCGGGTGGTGAAAAACAGAGACTCTGTGTTGCAAGGGTAATGCTCATGGATTCTGATGTTTATCTTCTGGATGAACCTTCATCCGCTCTGGACAGTGAGACTGAATCAATAATTTTCGAAAGGATTATTGAACATGTGAGGAAAAACGGAAAGACTCTTATTCTTGTAACTCATTCGAGGGAAAAGGCACTTTCCATGTCCGATGAAGTGTTTGAAATATCAAAGGGAAGTTCAATGCTGATAGGGGGAGAAAAATAATGGAAAGCGGAAACGTTATTGAACTTGGACTGATCCAGATGATAAGTGCCTTTGCCTTTGTGCTGGTACTTGTCATTATAGAATGGAAAAGGAAAATAGGCGGCCAGACAACAGTACTAATTGCAAGTCTCAGGATGACTCTCCAGCTGACTCTCACAGGATATCTTCTGGTGTGGATATTCAAAAACCCGAGTCCCTGGATTACAGTCCTTGTGATTATAATCATGGAAGCTTTCTCCGTATTCAATGCATTTAAAAGATCAAAGAATCCACTCTCACCGGCTCTTAAAAAGTCCATTGCTTTTTCACTTGTCACAGGTACACTCATTTGTCTTCTCTACTTCCTCTTTGTCGTTGTAAGGATAAAGCCTTGGTTTAATCCAAGATACTTTATTCCGCTTGCCGGAATGCTGATCGGAAATTCAATGACCGGAGTATCCCTGGGTCTTAACATCATGACTGATGCCATGGAAAATGATAAGGACAGGATTGAAGCTGCACTGATGCTTGGGGCTTCTCCCTATGAAAGTGTAAGATCAATACTGGACAGGGCATTTGATTCAGCAGTTCTTCCTTCAATCAACACAATGATGGGAACAGGTATTGTCTTTCTTCCAGGTATGATGACTGGTCAGATCCTTTCGGGCGAATCCCCTCTTTCGGCCATTTCATATCAGATAGCCATACTCCTCGGAATTCTAGGAAGTGTATCCATAACGGTAATCCTTCTTGTGGAAACTGGATACAGAACTTTCTTCAACGAAAAAAAACAATTGATTAAACATTTCTAGAATTGTCACCATCGAAAACAAAAAATGCCGAAAATCAACAGTTATTGATAATCGGCATTTTTAATATTTGCATTTAACAATTCGACTGATTTACACGATATTCAATCAGAACTTTTAATCCAACACTTTTACCTTAATATTTTGTTCTGAACTGGGATAATCATCTGATTCCGTATGATTTTGATTTTATATTAGTACTATATGATATATTTACCTCGTATAAAAAATATAATTTCTAGTATTCAGCATCACAGAGTGTGATAATAACAGCTGTGAATTTATGGCTGTTTTCTATATAGAGCTTTTCACCCTTTTTCTTTATTCTCACTTCTTTTATGGCTTTGAATCTGCCTTCTTCATCTTCTTCTATGAGTATAACCATCTGTGGTTCTCTAGGATCCAGGGAGATATTGAGGATGTCTGTCATTACTTCCATCCTGCCCTGATGTCCTTTTCTTATCATGAGATTAAGGTCTCTTACTCTTCCTTCAGAGATGACTTTTTTAGCTCCGTCAAATTTTATTATTTCAAAAGGTTCAATGGTTGTCTTATGACCTTCAACATCGAGTACAAGATTGCCGTCAAGAGGCATAAGAAGCCTTTCGTAGTCAGGCAATGCAGTAAATTCAGATACATCCTGATCTACAGTTGCTGAACTTACCCTGTACATAAAGTTCCTGTCTTTATAATTTTCCTTCTCGGGATAGATAAATATCTCTTGTGTGGTACCATGTGCCCAGGTGCTTACTTTAAAATCCGTAGGCATTATTATTCTGTTTGCGCTCCCCGTCATCCGATGACACTTCCTTTCTTTTTTTCTTCAGAGGTCCGTTCCTCTGTATTATTAATATGAGCTCATAATATCTTACAAGTGTAATGACTATAAAAACTTCCTGTTAAAAAAGGGACTCCTCTATAAGGAAATCCCTTTATTTTTTTATTTTTCAAGGTTTTCTATAAAGTCAGCAAGTTTCACAATGAATTCTTCTTCATCTTCCCCACTCACTTGTAATCTGATATCTGATCCTTTTTTCATTCCGAGGGACATTATAGATATAATGCTCTTTAAGTTCCCTTTTTTTCCGTTATTTATCACTTCGACTGAACCTTTATAGTTTTTTACAAAATTTACTACTGCTGCCGCAGGTCTTGCATGTATTCCTGAAGGATTTATTACTTTGACTTCTCTTTCTACCATTTACCTGAATCTCCTGAAAATTTATTATTACTTTTAGTCTTTTTAAATGACTGCCGGACTGTCTTCTGAACTTTAGTCCTATATCAAATATACTATAAAAACACCTCTAAGTTATTGAGGAAGTATTAACATTGGAAATCTCTTTTAACTGCAATTTTGTTTTTTATACTAAAAGTGAAACTCACATAAATCCTTAAAATAAGAAAATATACAGTCATTACTCTCCCTGTTGGTTATTCTGCCGTATATTTAAAAGAGAATAGATATATTTTTATGTTCGGATCTGCATCTTCCAACCTCATTACTCAGACTACATACCAATAATTTAAGTATAATAAAGAAGGGAGTCTCCGTTATTCTGACAATATTCTCTTTTTTTACTTTCATATAAACTGCGGATTAACAACACCAACAGTAAACAGGTGTTTTAATGTAGTCTCTGTTGAATACCATTCAAATTGATTACTCTTATGGCAATTCTATATTATAATTCTATGGTATCCATAAAATCTTTATGCAGAACAAACATGAAACGAGGACAATCAGTGGAAAAAGAAATGCGAACATTAAGAAATATAAATAAAATGGGTTGTAAAGAAATAGAATCTGTAACGGAGTATCTTAAGAAAAGAGGAGTTAAACTCATTGCTGTGCTCGATCAGTTTGAAAAAGGCGGTGAACTGCTTTATTTCACTGAAGACTGTCTGATACTGAAAAGAGACGGAGCAATCTATATCTTTACTGAAGGATTTGAGAAATTCTCCGAAGCTAAGAAAAATGAAATACTGTCTCTTGTTTCAGAAAAAGCAGATGAATTAAAAGATGAGAAATGTGATTTTATAATGCTTGGGATCTATGAAGAAGAAAGTGTAAAGGCATTCGAAGAAAAGTTCGGCTACCCCGAAAAAAGTGAAATGTATTGCCTCATGATGGAAGAAACACAGGAACTTACAGACAAGCCAAATGAGAATGTGGAAGTCAGAAAAGTACCAATGGAAGACTGGAAGATAGTTTTTGATACCTATACCCATTCCGATTCACCCGAAGCAACAAAGAAAAGAATTGAAGAAGGTGAAATAATCGGTGTATACAGTGGCAGCACACTGATGGGGTTTGCCGGAACACATAGTGAAGGATCAATGGGTATGCTGGAAGTGCTGAAGGATTTCAGGGGAAAGGGTCTTGGAAGAATCCTGATCAATGCACTTATAAGAAGCCAGAGGGAAAAAGGAAGGTATGCCTACGGTTATGTGGAAAAACCAAACATCAATGCAATAGAAATCTACCGGAAAATGAATTTCACCATGGATAATGATATTACCACCTGGCTTTTCATTGATCTTTAGATAAAATCTGCAGAAATTATTATGGCGGGACAGAGAGAAAGCACAAATTATTGTTTTTTAATATTATTCACTTGCTTTGCAGTAAATCCATATCTTTCAAAAGTAAATTAACTACATGGATTCATGTATGTTCAAAAGCAGCCTGAAACTATGCTTTTTTCAGAAAATGGATATAAAACAAAAAAGAATTTGAAGGATATACTTTCAGGAATCTGATTTCATACAGGCAATACAACAAAAGGTAAAGCAGAATCTATATCTTTATAAATCAACTGACTTAAGAAAAAATACCTGCAGAAGAAATATACAGATATTCCCCAAATCAATATAAGGGACATGGATACATAACAGATTATAGGTCCGTGTTCCTTATATTGTCTTTATTGTTGTTATAATTTAGTTGAAAACCTTTAAAGGAGGAGAAATTATATGCTTATTATGAGTGCAGGTCCTACCCATGTCCCTGACAGAGTGAGAAAAGCTATGGTTAAAAACTTTACCAATACTGATCTTGATCCTGAATATATCAGATTCCACAGAGAATGCGAAAAAAAGGTATCAAAGGTACTTAATACCGAAGCAAAATCATTCCTTATGCTGGGTGAAGCAATGCTCGGTCTTGACGGTGCCTGTGCTTCCTTTGTCGAAAAGGGAGACAGGGTTCTTGTCATTGTTAATGGTATATTTTCAGGAGGGTTTGCTGATTTTGTAAGGATGTACGGCGGAGAACCTGTAGTATATGAATCGGACAGAAGAGAAGGAATTGATGTTGAAGATCTAAAAGAATTCCTCGAAATGGATCACGACTTTGTATCTGCCACAATGGTCCACTGTGAAACTCCATCAGGTTTAACCAATGACATAGATTCCATCTGCAGACTTCTTAATTCATACGGAATTCTTTCCATAGTAGATTCAGTATCCGGAATGGGCGGAGAATATATTGATTTTGACCATGCGAGAATTGACTGTATCATAGGTGGAACACAGAAGTGCTTCTCTTCTCCGCCGGGACTTACAACAATTACTCTTTCAGAAAAAGCAATAAGTTACCTTGAAAACAGAGGAACGGCAGTTTCATCATTTTATGGTAATTTCCAGAACTATATCAAATCAGGTGAGTTTGAATTCCCATATACTCCATGCCCCAATCTTGTATATGCCTTTGATGAAGCACTGAATATCACCTTGTCCCATGATTTTACAAAAAGGCACAGGGAATTTGCTGAAAAGACAAGAATTGCAGTAACAGAATCAGGACTTGAACTCTTCCCTCTCAATTCTTTTTCCAATACCGTATCCTCTGTACTTATGCCGGAGGGTAAGTCTTCCAATGTGCTTTTGGAGAGAATGCTTGAAAAGGGAATAATAATTTCCGGCGGTATGGGAGATTTAAACGGAAAAGCTTTCAGAATAGGTCATATGGGAAGCAATATTGAAAACACTGAGGATTATATCCTTATGCTCAGAAAACTCTCAGAAGCCCTGATTGAAATGGATATACAGCTGAAAGGCAACCTTGCCGATCTTTTCATTAAAGCATAAAGTGGAGTATAGTCTGTTGGCTTCTCAATGATTCAGGCTTTGAAACTTAGATTCAAAGTCCGAAAATCAAAAATATACATTGTAAGAATTTTTAAATAGCATCAGTCAGTAAAGCCCGGAGCACATATTAAACGAATGCTCCGGGCTTTATCATTGACAGTTCAGTATATTCTTATTACTGATGATCTCAGACCATCTTAAGAATGAAAATTAAGATTGGAAAAATATTGGGGTTTATCTTTTTATTTCAGTTTTTACCTGAATATTATTATCAAGAATCAGTTCCTCTGTGTCCGCTTCAGGTATTACTTCTTCATCCCTGAATATTTCCATGAGATTTGCAATTGCGCCGTAAATTACAGCAACTATTACTGCCCATCTCACCATTTCTATGGTCATTTCCCTGAAGAATCCAAATCCTGAGTATACTCCTGCCATCCCGCCTATTCCAAGTATAAATGCTGCCCTTTTATAATACTTTCCTTCTGTAATTATTTTTACTGAAAGTACTGTGAGCATAAATGCACAGGCTGCAGCTGTAACAGTGTAGGCAGATCTAGGTGATACCCCGAGGGTTATGAATATTCCTGAGAGCGGAGCATATACTGCGATTCCCTGGTAGAGAAGTATGCCCATGAGGAAATTTCCCATGGCTCCCAGTGCCATATCGTAACCTGTAAGTCTATAAACTGCAGTTACCTGGGGAAGATAATGGAATTTCCTGTATATCAGTATTGTACCGAGTATCAGCATGAGGAATGCCAGGTATTCCCTTGTCTTCAGCTGTGAGAGTCTTATATTAAGAAAATATGCGGTTATTATTCCGAGTACTCCTGATACCGCAACGGTCAGAAAAGTTCCTGAATCAAACCTTATATATCCTGTCATTAAGAGTGCTCCTGCTGTAAGTGGAAGTGTAAGGGATATTATTGATGTATTTCTGATTTTTTCCCTGTCGTTCAAATCCTCGCTTAAAAGGGTCTTTACAGGGTCCTGTCCCCCTACCCCTGCCATGGTAAGGATTCCTCCTGCGAAGCCGTAGAGGGCGCTTAAAATTGGATTTACAGGTCTTTCAGAATCTATCTCACTATGAGATGCTATATTATAATGTCTGGCAAATAAAATAAAAATAATAAGTCCTGATAAAGCCAGAAGTATATTGACTGCGGTGTTCATATTATTCCACCTCCTTTTTCCTTACGGTCTCAATCATCTCATTCAATTGTAATATATCTATAAATATATTTCCCCTAATTCCTGTATTTTCTTACTTATTTTCTTACTTATTTT
>JBDHVQ010000108.1:0-6928 GCA_039809845.1 Clostridiaceae bacterium
AAAGAATATTTTCCTCTTAGAGGAAACTTTATCAATAACTCCGGTATGATAACCATTCTTCCCGACGGCCACTTCGATGGTTTTTTCATTTCTGTCCTCAGAAAGGAAAGAAACGAAGAAATGAAATAAAGCGAAAAGACAAAAACCAAAGACATTAATAGAAAACTGTGTATAGAAAAGATACCTGGTATAAAAGAAATACCTGGTACAAAACAAAAACCTGGTATAAAAGAAATATGTGGTACAAAACAAAAACCTGGTATAAAACAAATACTGGTACAAACATTTTAACCTTAATGAGTAGAGACTGTTTTTTAAAGCAGTCTTTTTTCTTTTGGGATGAAAAAGAATACTGTGCTATAATAACTCATGTTTTCATGTGTCGGATGCTGAAAATTGTATCTCATACCATGGATATTTATAAATAAAAAGAATCGGAGAAAAAATATGCGTCTTTTTTTGCCGGCACTCTGGACCTCAAAATTCCTTGATTTTTTGATCAAAAAAGTTGCACCGTCCAGGGGCTCAAATTATTCAGGGGACAAGGGACTTTTCCTGGATCCTCTTATGGTCTCACATTTTAAGGGAATAGATCCTGACAAGGTTATATTCATCACAGGGACAAACGGAAAATCTTCAACGACAAATCTTTTAAACCACATATTAAGGGAACAGGGACTTAAAATAGTTTCAAATACTGAAGGGGCAAATCTTCTTCCAGGGATTGCAACATCCCTTTCAAAGGCTTCGGATATCAAGGGGAACCTGTCCGCCGATTTTTATATCTTTGAAACTGATGAGAGGTACCTTCCCATTATATATAAGCAGCTCCCTGCAAAACACCTTCTCATAACAAACCTTCAGAAGGATCAGGTCCAGAGAAACGGAGATCCGGATTTTATCTTAAGAAAATTCAGGGGCTTTATAAATAAGGACATGACACTCTATCTTAATGATGACGACCCGAGGAGCAGGTCCCTCGAAGACCTTGCCGGAAAGACCTACTATTTCGGAGTCGGTAAAAATTCTGATTCATTCACTAAAGGTCCTGACTATCCTACACTCGCATGTGAAAAATGCGGTGACGGTATTGTCTTTGATTATTTCAACACGGATAATGTGGGACGTTTCACATGTCCTTCCTGCGGTTATTCATCCCATGAAAAAAGGGATATGAATATAGAAGGTGTGGATTTTGAAGGAAGGAAATTCAGTGCGGCAGACAGTGAGTTTCATATGTCCCATCCGCTTCCTTATATGCTCTACAATTATTCAGCAGGTCTTCTTGCAGCGGAAAAATTTGCAGGGATAAACCCATCGGATACTGTATCTTCTTTTGATACTTTTAAAAACATAGCCGGAAGGTATGAAGAAATACCATTCGGGAATAAAACTATAAAATATTTAAGGATAAAACAGGAAAATCCTGATACACTTCAGAATGCAATCAATATAGTTGCTTCGGATAAAAATCCCAAGGCTGTATGTATAGGACTTTACAAGGTCTCCGACTTTGAACCCCACTATACAAATACCTTCTACACCTATGACTGCGACTTTAAGCCCCTTGTCGATTCTGAAACCCGGGAATACCTCTGTTTTTCAGAAACCGTGGCATATGACACTGCGGTGAGACTTAAATTTGAAGGGGTATCTGAAGAAATTATTAAAATACAGCCCGATGAAGACATAAAGACTCTCCTTGATAATATCAGCAGGATGGAAAGCGACAATGTATACCTTATTACATGGCTCTCTTCATACGATGAACTTAAAAAACACACCGGAGGCAACTAAATGGAAGATAATATCAGAATAGGGTGGCTCTTTCCGGATCAGATGAATCTCCACGGTGAGAGAGGAAATGTACTTGCCCTTATCAAAGCCCTTAAAAACCAGGGATACAGTGCGGTAACAGAAATGACAGGCATAAATGATGAAATTGAGCCTCTTAAATACGATGTCATATTCTGCCTTGCAGGTGAAATTTCAAGATTCCCCATGGCTGCAGAAAAACTTAAGCCTGTTGTTTCATACCTTGAAGAATTTATGGAAAAAGGAAAACCTCTGATAGTTACAGGCACCACAATGGGACTTTTCGGAAAAGAAACTGTAAGGGATGACGGCTCAGTTATTGAAGGGCTTGGCATTCTTCCCCTTGTTACAAGGGAGAGAAAGACAATCTACGGAGATGATATTCTTTCAGTGACTCATTACGGAGGAAAAGAAATGACTCTCTCTGGATGCCAGATACAGACCGCGGATTTTGATTTTGAAGAAGAAAACCCCTTTTCACACATGAAATACGGCTACGGCGATGATGGTGTCAGAACATCCGAAGGGTTTATCATTGAAAACTCCATATTCACAAATACACTGGGACCTCTTCTTGCAGTAAATCCCTGGCTCTGCGATGAAGTTGCCCGAGTTATATTAAAAAACAGGGGAATAAATGAATTCAGGGAAACACCCCATACACTTGAGGAAAAATCACTGGAAGTCAAAAGTCAGTTCATAATGGGTAAATCCTCTCCCATAAGGAAGATCGAATAGAAAATACATTCATCCGTCCGTAATCTTAAAGTTGCGGGCGGTTTTATGGCTGGTTTTTTCTCAGTCATCTGCACATGTAACTGTTGTGTATTGATTCTTCACATACTGTGAGAATAAGGTGCCGATTTGACTAAAAATGAATAATAAATAATAATAACTTTATAAAGATAAACAGCCGTTAAAGAATATTTAAATCTTTTTCACATTCGGGGAAGATAATAAGAATAATGCACATGGTGTGCACTTTTTTGTGCTTTATACAGGAAGGCTGAAAAAAAGCAGGTACAATTTTGACTGATATATTAGATTTTAATTTAAATGAACTTAAGGAGAGGTTTAAGGAAGACGGAATCAAACCATTCAGGGCTCAGCAGGTTTTTTCCTGGCTTAAGAACGGTGTCTTTTGGTTTTCAGATATGAAAAACCTCGGCAGTGAAACCCAGGATATCCTGAATGAAAAATATGTGGTCGGTGTTCCCGGGACGGTTCAGCTTCTACAGTCGAAGGACGGAACAAAAAAAGCCCTCCTGGAGCTGCAAGACGGCAATATCATTGAAGCGGTCCTCATGAAATACGAACACGGATATTCTGTATGTATTTCCACCCAGGTGGGGTGCAGCATGGGATGCAGTTTCTGTGCAAGTACCAGGGAAGGTCTTATAAGAAACTTAACCCCCGGTGAGATGTTGGGGGAAGTCCTCGCCATGGGAAAAATTGCAGGGGAAAGAATTTCCAATGTCGTTCTTATGGGGGCGGGTGAACCCCTCGATAATTTTGACAATGTCAGTAAATTTCTCTCACTTATAAACAGCGATGAAATTCTCGGCATAGGGCAGAGACACATTACACTTTCAACCTGTGGTCTGGCTGACAGGATAAGGGATTTTGCAGATCTTGATACACAGGTGACCCTTGCCGTGTCCCTTCATGAGACAACGGACGAAAAGAGAAAAAAGCTCATGCCTGTAGCATGGAAATACAGCCTTAAGGAACTATTTTCATCACTTGAATATTACCAGGAAAAGACAGGAAGAAGGATTACCTTTGAATATGCCCTCGTAAAGGGTATCAACGATACAAGGGAAGATGCGGTAAGGCTTAAGAATCTTCTTAACGGTATTAAAAGCCATGTCAATCTTATTCCGGTAAACGACACGGGAAATGTCCTTATCACAAGACCTGATCCTAAGTCCGTGGAAAGCTTCAGGGAATTTCTTTCATCCATGGGACTTGAAGTGACTGTCAGACGCGAAATGGGAAGCGATATAAGCGCCGCCTGCGGACAGCTAAAGAGAAGTTATATTTCAGAAAATGCGGAGGTACCACATGGCGGAAAAGATCAGTGATATCGGCAATGTAAGGAAAGTCAATGAAGATTCCGTAGACTTTGATATCACTCCCCATTACAGGTTCTATATAGTCTGTGACGGTGTAGGCGGACAGAATGCCGGAGAAGTGGCTTCCCAGGAATCTGTCACACTTATAAAAAACTACATACGTGAATTCTTCAACAGGAACATAGCACCCCATATCTTAGAATCTGCCATACAGAAGGCAAACCGTGAAATAATGAGGATGGGGGAGGAAAACCCTGAATACAGCGGGATGAGTACCACCATAACATGTGCCCTCGATGTGGGAAATGAAGTCTACGTGGCTCACGCGGGAGACAGCTCAGCCTTTATCATTAAAGGCGGCAAGATTGCAAAACTCACCAAGGACCATTCCCTCGTACAGCAGCTGGTGGATGAGGGAAAGCTTAGGGAAGAGGAAATGGTGCACCATCCCAGCAAAAATATCATAACAAGATCCCTCGGATCACGGGAAAAGGTGAAACTTGACATCATAGAAGTGGACAGGGGTCAGTTTGAATATATGCTCCTTTGTACGGACGGGCTGACAGACTATGTCACCAAAGAGGAAATCCTTGAGGTTTTCCTTGAAAAGAAAGGGGATCTTAAGGGACTTCTTTCGGTACTGGTGGATATGGCAAAAAAAAGGGGCGGAAGGGATAATGTTTCCATCCTGATTTTCGGAGGTGAAAATCCAAGTGATAGGTAAAATATTGGGAAAAAGATACCAGATAACAGAAAAAATAGATACAGGCGGAATGTCCACGGTATATAAGGCCCTGGACTTCAACCTTAAAAGATATGATGCTGTAAAGATTTTAAAGGAAGAATATTCCTCAAACCCTGAATTTGTCGAAAAGTTCAGACAGGAGGCAAATTCAGTTGCAGGATTGAACCACCCCAATATTGTAAGTATCTACAATGTGGGAAGTGAGGGAAACCTTCAGTACATAGTAATGGAATTTGTAAGGGGAAGGACCTTAAAGAAGATAATAAATGAAAAGGGAAGACTCTTCCAGGACCAGGTCATAAACTACTCAGAACAGATCGGAAGGGGTCTTCAGCACGCCCACTTAAACGGAATCATACACAGGGACATCAAACCCCAGAATATAATGATCACCGATGATGACAGGGTTAAGGTAACTGATTTTGGAATAGCAAAGTCAAGTGAATCATCAACAATCACAAATTCAGGAAGGATAATCGGCTCAGTCCATTATTTCTCACCTGAGCAGGCGAGGGGACTTTTAACAGACAGAAGATCCGACATATATTCCCTCGGCATTGTGATGTACGAAATGGCTACGGGAAGGCTTCCCTTTGACAGCGAAAGCCCGGTTACCATAGCACTGAAACACATGCAGGAACCGATCATTCCGCCAAAGACCATAAACCCTCAGATATCTGACAAGTTAAACTCAGTTATCTTAAAGGCCACCCAGAAGGATCCCCTCGACAGATATCAGTCCATGGATGAAATGGTGACCGATATTCAGAAAATAAAATCAGGGGACAGCCTTATTTATGCAGTATCCCAGAATATCCCCGAAGACACCGGAAGAACCCAGGTAATGGCTCCTGTAAGGACCCAGAGCCCTGTAAAGAGAAGACCCCAGAATGAGAAGAACTATTCAAGGGATGAATATGAATACGACGAGGAAGACCTTGAATCCATGGAAAAGAGTGAATTCAGAAAAGGAAGGATGCTCCTTTTATCAATGCTCCTCCTCCTTGTGCTTCTCTCAGGTGTCGTAATGCTGAGTTACAGGTATTTTAAAAACAGCGCGGAAGAAAGAAGGCTTCAGGAAATGACGGTTACCCTGCCAAAACTCATAGGAGTCAATGTGGACAGGGCAAAGGCTGATCTTTCAGCCATGGAACTCAATGTCAATGTCATAGAAAAGAAGGATTCAGACCAGCCCGGAGGAACTGTAATTGAGACAAGTCCCCAGGCGGGAACTCCCGTCAAAAAGGGAAGTACTGTCAATGTTACCATCTCTTCACTCCTCTCACAGGTTGAAATTCCCGATCTTCACGGACTTACTCCTGAAGAAGGCAAAAAGGTCCTGGAATCACAGGGCATGACTGCAGGAAAACTCATTCCAACAGAATCTGCAGTGGTAGAAGAAGGAAGGCTTTCAGGAACCATTCCTGAAGCGGGAAAGACTGTAAACCAGGGAAGTACAGTGGATCTTCTTGTGGCAATACCCAAGAAGGAACCCCTTGAAATAGAAATGCCTGACCTTTCAGGTCTCGATCAGGCAAAGGCTGAAGAACTTCTCAAAAAGAGCAATCTTAAGAGGGGAACCATCACCTATATAGCAACTCCTGATAAGAAAGAAGACAAAAAACTCCTCGGTCAGTCACCCTCACCCGGTGAAACTGTAACCGAAGGTACAGTAATTGACATTAAAATAGGCAAATTCTCAAAGGATGCAACTGTCATTGCAAATAATCCCGTAACAGGAACCCATGAAGAAAGGGTACCGGAAACCACAAGGCAGGAAGAGGAAACAAAACCGGAAGAACCTTCAGGCAATTTTGACGTAAGCCAGATAGCAGGAAGAAGCTTCAATGAGGTTGCTTCCATGGCAGCAGCTGCAGGTTACTCAATAGACATCATGAACCTCCATCTTCCTGACGGAAGCCGTGTGCCGCCAGACCAGGTGGCAGGAATGATAAATTCAGGAACTGTCGATGCGACCGTTACAGAAGGATATATCAACGGAAGTACTCTTATAGTAAACTGTCAGGCAAACTGATAAGCAGTATATCTGAAAGCCCCTCACGGGGCTTTTGCTGCGTCATCGGAAATATTAACCATAAAAACTTCATTCTGTTATAATCAGAGTTGGAAGAGATAAGGGCTTTATAAACCCCAATCAAACCCGATCTTAAAAATACAGAAATACCGAAATAAAAAAAACAGAAAGACAGAAACACAGATATAAGGAAACACAGAAAATTAAAAATAATCAAAGAAAGGTGATCTGATGCAGGGAATAATCCTGAAAGGTGTC
>JBDHVQ010000109.1:0-6900 GCA_039809845.1 Clostridiaceae bacterium
GATTAACGAGATTACCCAGCAATTACATCAAGCGGTAAATGAACAATTAGGTAAAGTGGGAAAGGATGCAAAGAAGGTTGAATTTCTAACAGAGGAAATATTGAACCGTAGAGAACAGTTACTGGCTTTCGATGATAGAGAGGAGCAACTTGAACTTGTAGAGAAGCAATTTAATTATGTAGAAAAAACGCTAAAGAATTATACGGATCCTATAACCGACGAGCATGGATTTTACTTAGAAAACCCACCGTTTTTTGAGGACGCTTTTAAGGAGTTAATAGTTGAAGGAGTCTTGCATGAAAATGGCAAGGTAACTTATAAACTCAGTATGGGGATAGAGTGGTCTGCTCCGATAAATTATGATGACTTAAAACGGAGAAGGGAGATGTTGGAAAAGAGAAAGAGGGAGGCTGAAAAAGAAAAACAACTTAATAGTCCTAAAGTTAAAGCCATGATAGAGTATTGCAAGGAACCGAAGAATATTCACGAATTGCATAAATTTTTCAATCAATACAAATATCCGCAGGGACTCAAAAGAAGTATTGTCAATCCATTAATTGAACGGGGCATTATTAAAATGACCATGCCAGATAAGCCAAGTAGCAGTTACCAACGATACTATTCAGTTAGTATTGATTAGGATACTGTTCAGAATATTAAGCCGCAAATAAAATGTTTATTGTAACCCACTGAGTTGTTTGATTACTATGATCAAGCCTCTTGGTGGGTTATTTTCATTTCCAACTAATGGCCCTGTGTGTTGTTCCTATTAAGTCGGATAGAGCTATGCAGAAAGTAAGTAACTTAGTAATTTAAGTCAATATATGAGCAATCGTAAATGTTACCTCTTGACATTTATTAAGGATGTAGTTTTGTTTTTATCCTTCGAGAATCAAGGCGGTGAGGATATTAAGATAGATTTTGTAAGGGGAAGTGACTTTGACCTTACAAAAGACTATGACCTTATTATCCACTGCGGAGCATGCATGTTCACAAGAAACTATGTCCTTGACAGAGTAAATGAAACAAGAAAAAAGAATATTCCAATGACAAACTACGGAATGGTACTGGCTTATCTTCAGGGTATTCCATCCTCAGCCTTTGAAGGAATAGAATAAACCCGGTAACAGTCACAAAATAACCGAATCATCATATACAATACTGACTCTATAGAAAAGTCCAAAGTACAGGAAAGACCTGAAATACGGAAATACTAATGGATGTGAATACTGAAGGACGGAAAAGCTGTAAAATCAGGAAATAAAATATAATGAAACTGAGGACAGGGATTGAATTGACCTGTCTTTACGTCTCTTTTTGGACATATGTTTGTATTTTTTAAAATATGTCACTGCCATGGGTTATAATTAATGGTAGAAAAGTCAGGGAGGTAAAATATGAATCTTGATTATCTCAATGAAAGACAGCTTGAAGCTGTAACTGAAACAGAAGGGTATATAAGGGTGATTGCAGGGCCCGGATCGGGAAAGACCCTGGCACTGACTGCAAGATATGCCTATATCGTCGAAGAACTTGGAATTGCTCCTTCTTCTGTGGCCTGCATGACATTTACGAACAAGGCAGCCCAGGAGATGAAAAAAAGAGTAAGGAGTATGACAGAAGATAAGGACACTGCACTTATAACGACCTTCCATGGGTTCTGTGTGAGGTTTTTGAAAGAAGATATACATACACTCAATTTTCCGAAGAACTTCATGGTCCTCGATGAGGATGACCAGGATACCATCTTAAATACTGTCTTTGAATCTTCGGGAATATCATCAAGGGTATATACCAACAGGATGGCAAAGGCAGACATAGAAAAGATGAAATCCGAAGGAAGACACATCGGATACCTTAAGGAAATAGGAAATACTTCCTTAAAAGAAGCATATGAGAAGGAAGAAGACATACAGGAAAAGGTGTTTCTGGGATATCTCTACGAACAGAAGAAATGTTTCGGCCTCGATTTCAATGATCTTTTAAGTCTCACACTTTTCATACTGAAGAACTTCAGTGAAAAAAGGGAGAAGTGGCAGAAGAGGATGGAATATGTCATGGTGGATGAATTCCAGGATGTTTCTGCTACCCAGTATGAACTTGCCGATATCCTCTCGGGTTACCATAAAAACCTTTTTGTCGTCGGGGATCCTGACCAGACTATCTACTCATGGCGCGGAGCTGACATAAACTTCATTTTAAACTTTGACAGAAACCATCCCGGCACAAAAACCATTGTCTTAAACAGCAACTACAGATCAATCCCCGAAATAACCGGTGCTTCGGAAGAGCTTATTTCGGGTAACCGCGGGCGGATCGAAAAACACATGATTTCAAAGAAAGAAAGCGGATTAAGGTGTATATATGCCCATTTTAGAACTCAATCCGAAGAAGCCATGTGGATTGCAGACAATATTCTCGAATCACATTTAAGAAACATCCTGTTTTCATCGATGGCTGTTCTTTATAGGGCTCACTATGTATCGAGAAATGTGGAAGAAGCATTCATCAAAAAGAAGATACCATATGTACTCTACAGCGGTGTCGAGTTTTACAAAAGGCGTGAAATCAAGGATGTACTTGCATATCTCAGGATGATAATCTATTCAGATGACTTATCGTTTTTAAGGGTCGTGAACCTGCCTAAAAGAAACATTGGCCGCTCAAGAATCAGTTTTCTCAAACAGTATGCATCCCTCAATAATGTTTCACTTTATTCAGCGCTTAAAGACAATGTGTTCCATGAAAAATTCAGGAATACAGAAGCCTTGAAATTCATAGACCTCATCGAAAGATATAAGTCTGGATATAAGGAAATGACTGTATCCGAAGTGACAGAAGGGCTCCTAAGGGAATCCGGCTACGAAGATCAACTCAGAAATTCAGGTGAAGAAGAAAGACTTGAAAACGTGGCTGAATTAAAACAGTCCATCTATGAATACGAAAAGACCTCAGGAGAAGAAAATCCACTCGATGCCTACCTTTCCCAGACATCCCTTTTTACCGACATGGACAGGGAAAGTAAAAAAGATGCGGTAAGACTCATGACAGTACATTCAGCCAAAGGGCTTGAGTTTTCCCATGTTTTCATTACAGGATTCAGTGAAGGGATTTTTCCCTCATCGAGGACTGATACCGCAGAAGCCATGGAAGAAGAAAGAAGACTTGCATATGTCGCATATACCAGGGCAGAACAAAGACTCTATATATCAGATTCGGAAGGGTCTTCCCAGGATGGGTCATTCAGATACCCCTCGAGGTTTATATTCAATACGGGCAGAAAATTCCTGGACTACAGGGTTGAACTGGATGAAAGATTAAGGGAAGATACCGTAAAATACATCAGATCAAATGAAAGCAGGCTTTATCCTCAGGATACTCCGATAAAAGAAGGGAACAGAGTAAACCATAAAATCTTCGGATCCGGTACAGTAACAGGAATAAACAGTGACAAGAGAAGCTATATTATCAAATTCGACAAATCAGGAACTGAAAGAAGTGTTAACTTCGACTACCCTCTTGAAAGACGTTAACGGTTATTCAATACAGATTGTATTTTGATTTGGTCAGATTGTTATGTTCATGAGAATCAATTCCTTTCAGAATTAAATAAAGCAAGAGGTTATCATAAGTAATTAACCCATTGGAATTAATCCTTAAAGGCATAATTCCTGAAGGTTTATATCCGGAATCTTTCTTTTTAACTTCACTTAATTCAATTATTCTTTTTCATGTAATATACTAAAGGGAGCTGAAAAATATTATAGCTTGAATGCATTAAAAAATCTGGAAAATATATGGACGGGGGAGAAAACATGAGCCGGAGAAGCAGACTTACAAGATTTATCATAACTGCCGTTCTTATAGTATTTATAATACTGGCCTTCATCTGGAAAACCGGACCGGGATATGGAGTATTCATACTGCCCCCATCACCGGGAGACTATGGATCCTATGTACTTTCAAGGCTTGAACAGGGGCTTGGTTCAGGTACTACTGAATGGATATCCCAGAAGGAGATATTCCGGCAGAAGCTTAAAAATGCCCAGACGTACGACGAAGCTGATGAAGTTTTAAAAGAAGCAATTTTAACTGCAGGCGGAAAGGACTCAAAACTTATAACGAGGGATGAAAAGGAAAGGGCAATTTATAACTTTGCAAAACCGGAAGTTGTAAGGAACGGCGATATACTTACCATAACCCTTCCTGAATTCATGGGAAACAGTGCACAGGCGGAAAATTATGTCAGAACTGTTTCGGATGCACTCACAGGCAGAAATTACAGAGGTGTAATACTCGACATTTCAAACCTTAAAGGTGGAAGCCCCGGAGTACTTTTTTCATCAGTTGCTCCATTACTTGAAGATGGCAAACTTATGACTCTCGTATACAGAGGGGGCCACAGACAGGATATAACACTTTCCAAAGGTCAGATTTCAGGCTTTTCAGACGCCCTAAAAACAGAAAGTATTAAAAACAGCACGAGAATACCACTTGCAGTAATTACAGGAGAAAATACTGAAGGGAGCGGGGAACAGCTTCTGACAGCTTTCAATGGAAGAGAGAACTTAAGGATATTTGGAAAACCCACAGCAGGCATGATTACAGTCAAAAATTCAATTCCTCTCCTTTCAGGAAATGAATTAAGTCTTACTGTCGGACTAACTGAAGACAGAAGGGGAGTAGTATTCGGATATTCACCCATTTATCCTGATGAAGAGGAAGAACATGAAACCGCACTTAAAAAAGCGGCAGAATGGCTTACAATCCAGATAGAACAGCTGCCTGATGCCGGAAAATATCTTGAAATCAAAGGTATCATGACTCAGCCTGAACCATAGGGATACAACACAAATTTAATATTCTGGAAAGAAAAATCTTAAAGAAAATCAATTATAAAAGCTGATATGGAGACAATATGAAAAAAACTGGAATACTGGTTGCAGTTGAAATAGAACCTGTCCTTAAAAAATACGGTGAAATAATAAAAGAAGAAAATGTAATGGGCTTTAAGGTATACAGCTTCTGCCATGAAGGACATGAGATTACTGTGATACATTCAGGAGCAGGACAGATAGCTGCAGCTGCCGCAACGACACTCCTTGCCGACAGGTACAAGGTGGATCTTGTGGTAAACTTCGGGATTGTAGGCGGTCTCACTGAAGAGATGGAATCACAGAGGCTATGTATCGTGGACAAAATAGTACACTATGATTTTGATACTTCGAGCATAGACAATGTAGAAGTGGGAAGATATCTTCATCTGCCTGATGTTTTTATAAGACCTGATGAAAGTCTTATAAAAACAGCAGAAAGACTTGAACCGTCACTTAAAAGGGTTACCTGTGCATCGGGAGATAAATTCATCGACGGGGAAGACAGAAAAATACTCCACGATAAATTCGGCGCTGATATCTGTGAAATGGAAGCCGCTGCAGTGGCACTTACCTGTCTTCGTGCAGATATTCCCTGTGTCCTTTTAAAGACAGTGGCAGACAGCATCAAAGGCGGAGCAGATGAATTCAAGACAGCTTTTGAAGAAACATCTGCCATATGTTTTGACCTGGCAGACAGACTGATAAGGGAAGTATAAAAATTACGGAATGGGCTATCTTTTAATAGATACAACCCATTCCTTTCTTATTTCAGGAATGATTCCGTACCAGGTATCCGTCGGTTCGTCAGTTTCCCTGTCAAAGAGTCTCTCCCAACTTTTTTCAATCTCATTTTTAATTTCCGGATAAAAGGAAGTCATATAGGCTTTAGCATCACTGACATTCATTTCCTTAAGGAGATTCCTGTGCCTAATAAGATCCTTCTCATCTGAAGGAAGATAGGAGTAATTCAGTATGCTCCCCCATTTTCTTATATTGATTCTTAATATATTTTCAGATGGGACTGAAAGTTTCAGTATAACCCTCCCTTCCCTTGCAAACATCGTATCTTCTTCGTTTAATGTAACCCATACAGGATAAACTTCTTTTTCAGAAATACCCATTTTCTTTTTTAAAAAATCATAGGCTTTAAATACAATATCCGCATGTTCTTCAAGGTCCATGCGTATATATTTATCCTTTCCGTGGTACATACCCTTCATTTCAAGTTCATTCAGGACACTTACATGCTGATTGGTATAAACCTCAGTATTCATGCAATATACCTCCAAAGATTTTAAGATATTCAGTAAAAAGTTTAATACATCACTTTAATACATTCTACACTCTTCCTTAATGAAAGTTAAAGGCGGAGATGTTTAAAATGATTAAAACGAAAGTACCGAAGTAATATGTCATTTGAAGAATATACGAAAGAAGGATTTCCATATCGAAGAAAAGATCGCAAAGAAAAATCCTGATTTTGGACATATAGGAATTTTTTAAAAAGGATCATCCATTCAGAAGGAGGAAAATCATGAGAAGATTTCTGGCTTCAGCAATTCTATTATCAGTGTTACCGGAAACTTGTTCTGTTTATGCAGAAAAAGTCAATCCGGATAAAATGAAAGTTACAGCATATTCAGAAACATCAAGTAATGCTTCGGTTAAAGAAATTGAAACAGATGAGTATATTACAGTTCAAAAATCCATTGCAGGGATGAATTACAGATTTAAAGAGGTTTTTCGGGGTGGGGAAATTACTGAAAACTCTATCGTATTTGCTGATATTGAAGGGATTAAAAAAGGAGGAATAAAGTACGGGACTGGTTTTTCAGATGGGAAAAAATATATTTCAGTGACAGGTGAACTTTACAGAGATGGCATAAAAAGAGATACTCCGTTTTTTCTTAAAGCGCTGGGGAAATACAAAACTTTCAGTGAAGAAAAACTGGAAGATGAAATCAAAAATCTCTGGTCAAAGGTAAAACCCTTAAGCGGCAACCCTGGAACGGAAATGGAGACG
>JBDHVQ010000110.1:0-6834 GCA_039809845.1 Clostridiaceae bacterium
GAAGCATATCTTTATTCAGTATCTTCAGAAGTTTCGGTGCCTGTAATTTTCTGATGACCAATAAAGAATGGGAATTTCACCGTACAGTTCATTATCTCCCTTATATATCCCAATCACTACGTTGGTGGTATTATATTGGAAAAGAAAGAATGAATACATTTTCAATAAAGAATATACTTAAGGTATAAAGGGAGGCAAATAATGGACGCAAATAAAGATAAAATACTTTCAAGAAATGAAATAGAAGAAAAATATACGTGGGATATTTCCCATATATATAAAAATGTGGATGAATATAAAAAAGCGGTGGAAGAACTCGTATCTTCTGCTGAAAAATTCACCGACACATACAGAGGGAAGATAAAGGGGAAGGAAATTCTTTTAAAATCACTTCCTGAATATGAAAAAATTGAAGAACTTTATTCAAAAACAGAAGGCTATGTCCATCTTCTCATCTCCACCGACAGGACAGATGCTGAAAATCTCAAGCTCCTTTCAGGATTTTATTCAGAGACTGGAACTCCCATGGGAAACCTTGCCTTTTATACTGAGGAAATCAGCAGGCTGAACGGTGATGTCATAAAGGCAGCTTCTGAAGAAAATGAGGATTACAGGGTATTCCTCGATAAAATCCTTAAGAGAAAGCAGCACATGTTATCAGGTGAGACGGAAAGAATTTTGTCCACTTTGAGTGAAACCATGGAACTGCCATATACAATTTATGAAACGGCAAAACTTGCCGATATGGAATTTCCTGATTTTGAGGCAGATGGCAAAACCTACCCATTGAGCTTTGCAAAGTTTGAGGGGGAATACGAGTACGAGGAAAATACCGAAATAAGAAGGGAAGCTTTCAGGGCTTTTTCAGAAGAACTTGAAAAATATAAGAATACCATCGGAGCTGCATACTACGGCCAGGTGAGAAAAGAAAAGACCATTGCGGACTTAAGGGGTTACCGTTCAGTATTTGAATATCTTCTGGAACCTCAGGATGTAGCAGAAGAACTTTATGACAGGCAGCTCGATGTGATAATGGAAGAACTCGCTCCATATATGAGAAAGTATGCGGGACTTATTAAAAAAGTTCACGGACTCGACAAAATGACCTATGCTGATTTAAAGCTGGATCTTGATCCACAGTTTGAACCCGAAGTTACTCCCGAAGAAGCCGAGGAAGATGTCATAGGAGCCTTAAGTATTCTCGGGGAAGAATATACCTCAATAGTAAAGGAAGCGCTGTCGGGAAGATGGATTGACTATATGCAGAACAAGGGTAAATCCACAGGAGGATTCTGCTCAGCCCCTGCAGGAATCCATCCCTATATACTTTTAAACTGGACAGGCAGAATGAGAGAGGTATTTGTCCTTGCCCATGAACTGGGACACGCCGGACAGGACATACTGACAGAGAAAAAGAAGAATTTCCTCTCCCGCGGCCTTTCCATGTATTCAGTGGAAGCTCCTTCCACAATGAATGAAATGCTCATGGGAAATTACCTCATGAATAAAGATGAAGACTTAAGATTCAGAAGATGGGTAGCTGCAAGCATGATAGCCAGGACCTACTTCCATAACTTCGTCACACATTTTTTAGAAGGTTACTACCAGAGGGAAGTATACAGGGCAATAGACAAGGGGGAACCCCTTTCAGCAGATGACTTTTCACGTATATTCAGGGAAACACTTGAAAAATTCTGGGGAAGTGAAGTGGAAATAACTGACGGAGCGGAACTTACATGGATGAGACAGCCCCACTACTACATGGGTCTCTACCCATATACTTATTCGGCCGGTCTTACAATAGCAACCGCAGTATCCAGGAAAATCCTCACGGAAGGTGAAAATGCTGTAAAACCATGGCTTAAGGTCCTTGAAGCAGGTGGAACTCTGACTCCTGTGGAATTTGCAAAAGAAGCAGGTGTCGACATAACCGGAGAAGGACCCCTCAGGGAAACCATAGACTATATAGGACAGCTCGTAGATACCCTGTATGAACTGACGGCGGAACTTAAGGAAGTCCATGAAAATAAGAATGGAGAGGATCTCATCCCAGATGCTGAACATAAAATGAAAAAACTTTATTCCCTCAGAAAAAAAGAAACCGGTCAAGGAAAAGAAACCTCAAAGGACGATAAAGATGGCAGAAATGACAAGGAATCCATAAAAAAGAAGGGGAAGAACCAGTAGAAAGCCCCAGGGATAAAGAAGACAATCCAGCTTTTCCATACACTTATAAATTCCGCTTCAAACCCGGCTATGAATTTCGCGTTGAATTCCTTGAATTCATTGTAATCTATATTTTAACTTTAGTATTAACTTTATCCATCTGAAAGGAAGATGAAAAATATGAAATCAAAGTTTCTTCACAATAATATCAATGTACTCGACCTTGAAAAATCCATAGCTTTCTATGAGAAGGCACTTGGACTCACTGAAAGAAGAAGGTATGAAACGGACAGCTTCACACTTGTCTACATGACGGACGGTTCTGAATGGGAACTTGAACTTACATACCTCTTTGACAGGAAGGAACCCTATAACCTCGGAGACAATGAAATCCACATGGCATTCCGGGTTGAAAACTATGCGGAAGCTAAAAAACTCCATGAGGAAATGGGTTGTATATGCTATGAAAACCATGAAATGGGACTATATTTCATTGCAGACCCCGACGGTTGCTGGTCTGAAGTTTTAGGACCGAAGGATCCGACTAAGTAGGCTTGTGATTTTTATGTTTTTTAACTGATTTTCATTAAAACAGGTCATTCTCTGAATGACCTGTTTTGATAATCCATTTATTTTTTTATTCTGCACTTCTCCGATACCTTTTATCATTTTCAGTATTAAATGACTTTACACGTCAGTAATTGAAGAGAAAAGGTTTTGGTGGTATTGTATATACAAAGAATGACCCTTTTCCCTCTGACTTTACAGAAGGGAATTTTTATGGGGAATTTTAAATATCAGGGCTTAAGCCGTAAATACAAGGAGATATTTTAAATGCTGGAAAGAGAATTCAAATCTGCATGGGAAAAGTACAGTGAGAACGATATTAAGGAAGTTACAGATCTTTCAGAAAGATACAAGAAGTTCCTGTCAGCTGCAAAGACTGAAAGAGAATTCGTAAGGGATTCCCTATCTGAATGTGAAGCAAAGGGATTCAAAAACATAAAAGACGTAAAGGAAATCAAAGCCGGAGATAAGATCTACGGTGTGAACATGGACAAGAACATATTCATGTTTGTCATCGGTTCAAAGCCAATGGCCGAAGGCATGAACCTTCTCGGTGCACACATAGATTCACCAAGACTCGATATCAAGCAGAACCCCCTTTATGAAGACAACAACCTCTGCCTCATGGAAACACACTACTACGGCGGTGTCAAAAAATACCAGTGGGTGGCTCAGCCCATGGCTCTCCACGGAGTGGTATTCAAGGAAAACGGAGAAAGAGTCGACATCGTGATCGGTGAAGATGCAAATGATCCTGTTGTGGGTATTTCAGACCTTTTAATCCACCTTTCAAGAAAGCAGATGGAAAAGTCTTTAAGAGAAGGTGTTGAAGGTGAAGATTTAAATGTCCTCGTGGGTTCAAGACCTGCAAAGGGCGATAAGGACGCAAAGAACAGCGTCAAGAAATACATCCTTGAAATACTCAATGAAAAGTACGGCATAACTGAAGAAGACTTCGTTTCTGCTGAACTTACAATAGTTCCAGCAGGAATGGCTAGGGATTATGGTCTCGACAGATCAATGATCATGGCTTACGGACATGACGACAAGGTATGTGCATATACTTCCATGGAAGCTCTTTTCCAGGTTGAAAATCCTGAAAGGACTTTAGGATGTATCCTGACAGACAAGGAAGAAGTAGGCTCACAGGGTGCTACAGGTATGCATTCAAGATATTTTGAAAATCTTGTAGCTGAAATCCTCGAAAAGAAGGGTGAAGGAACTGCAAGGGATTTAAGAGAATGTATGATGAATTCATTCATGCTGTCTTCAGACGTTTCAGCTGCATTTGATCCCAATTATCCTTCAGTCAACGAAGTTAAAAACACGGCATTCTTCAACAGGGGAATGGTATTCAACAAATACACAGGAAACGGCGGAAAATTCGGCTGCAACGATGCAAACCCTGAATTCATGGCAATGCTGAGAAAAATAATGAACGCGAACAACGTTTCATGGCAGACTGCTGAACTTGGTAAAGTAGACATGGGCGGCGGCGGAACAATAGCATACATTCTTGCAAATTTAGGCATGAACGTAATTGATGCAGGTATTGCAGTACAGAACATGCATGCACCATGGGAAGTAATATCCAAGGCAGACCTTTTCGAAACATACAAGGGATACGTTGCATTCCTTAAGGAGGCAGGGAAGTAAATGCCCCAGGAGGCACCTCAGTACCAGGTAATATACAAGGCAATCCTCAAGAAAATAAGGAAAGGCTCATTTACCAGAGAGGCCTCCATTCCATCAGAAAATGAACTGGCACAGAAATATTCTGTGAGCAGGATGACAGCAAGAAAAAGCATAGATATGCTGGTGAATGAGGGGTATCTCATAAGACAGAAAGGGAAGGGAACTTTCATAACAGGAAGAAAAAGGTCCATGAAAGACGAATTATCCCTCTCGCTCCGCCTTAAAAATGAAGGGATGAGGGTTTATTCTGAAGTTCTTTCAGTGGAACTTCTCCCTAACCAGCCTATGCAGGTGAGGGAAGCTCTGGGACTTACAGAAGAATCCGCATGGAAAACAGAGAGAAAAAGATATGCAGATGACCTTTTCTTTCTCTATGAAGAATCATATATTCCTGAAAGACTCATCCAAAACTTAACTGAAACAGATATACCCCAGTCTCTAACAGAATTCATTTCACAGATAATGGAACCCGGGGAACTCGAAACCACCTGCGAGGCATATCTTCTCAATAAGAAAGAAGCGAAAATCATGGACCTTAAAAAAGATACACCGGTACTTAAGGTTTCTTCCACATTAAGAGCCATGGATGGAACACCTCTCATTTACTCAGAGGGACTCCAGATAACTGGGATTATACCTTTCAGGTCCAGGACAGTTAAATAAAACAACAAAAAAACGGACCCAAAAGTAAAAACAGGTAAAACACCTGAAAAGCATATGAGAAGTACCTGAAAAGTACATAATAAGTAAATAATTATCAAATCCAAGGAAATCCCTGGCTGAAAAAGAAATTCAATTTCAGCCCGGGATTTTTATTTAAGCTTGATTTATCCAGGCATCCAGCCCTTGAAGACAAAACAGTCTTCTTTTCCCTGGAATATCTGATGATTTGACCGTGGGAGAAAAACATGGTATATTTTGAATGAATTAAAAAATAAATTCATTCAAAAAGAGGCGATTAATTGGAAGATAAAAAAGAAGAACTGATTAAAGCTGCTACGGAGATTTTTTCTGAATATGGATATAAAAAGACGAACATATCCATGATTACAAAAAGAGCCGGTATGGCAGTGGGCAGTTTTTACAGTTTTTTCAATTCAAAGGAAGAAATATTCATGAAGGTACATCTTCTTGAAAACAACAGGGTAAGAAAGAAAATCACCGATTCAGTAAAACCGGATGATGATCTTCAGAAGACCATTACTGCCATATTCAGTGGTATTTCAGAAAATATCCTCAGCAATAAAATTCTCAGGGAATGGTATAATCCCCAGATAAGGGAAAAGCTGAAGGAATACTACCGCCATAAGGAAATTCAGAAGGAAAATTACTTCAGTAATTTCATCATGGATACCCTGGGGAAAATGCTTTCAGAAAGAGGTTACCCGGAGGAAGAAACAAAGAGAATACTTAAAGTCCTTGATTTTTTAAGTTTCATAGACCTCAATGTCCGTTCAGAAGAATTTGATGGTTATGAGAATACAGTAAAGACACTGATGACTTATTTTTTAAAGGGAGTTTTTTCGTAAAGAGAAATATCCCTTATTTTTTAAAAATTATTGAATGAATAAAATAATATATTCATTCACTTACTGATCAGTAAGTTCATTCATGAAAGTACAGAAATAAAACATTGATTCAAAATCCTGCAGAAAATAATTTTCAGGGAGGAAAAGATGCATAGGGTGAAAATGTGCAGAAAATGCAGTGGAGTGGATGAGGGTGAGCTGAAGAAAATTACTGAAGGGTCAGACGTTGTTCTTAAGACAGGATGTATAGGGATGTGTGGCAAAGGAAAGACGGTGCTTAAAGTCGACGGTAAAAATGAAGTCTTTGAAAATCAAAAAGAGGTGAATGAAAGAATGGAAGAACTTAAAAAATACAAGTCAGAAAAATTCAGTGAAGGCAGAAAACCTATGGGAACAGGAAAGAAAATACTTATATGTTTTGGTGCAGTTATTCTGGCATGTATTCTCTTCGCATATTTTTATGAACCCAAAGACTACAGGGGAGACACTGAAAAATTCAATATTGAACTGAGTGATGCAGACAGAAAACTCATAGAAACCAATCCCATGACAAGGGAGGAAGTGGCAGTATTTGACGGAAAAGAAGGAAGGGATTCCTATGTAATAATCAAAAACGTCGTTTACAACCTCGGTAAAAAGTGGAAGAATGGTGAGCATCACGGGTTGAAGGCGGGAACCGATGTTACTGAAGGTTTTTTAAGTTCCCCCCACAGCGCTGCAAAAATAAAGGAACTTAAAGTTGTCGGTGGAATAAAGGAATGATGACCATAATAAGAAATAAAAAAGCTGACAGGAAAGAATGACTTGAAAAATGAATGGGAAAAGACCAGAAAAAAGACCGTAAAAAAAGACCAGGAAAAATGAGTTCAAAATAAAC
>JBDHVQ010000111.1:0-6670 GCA_039809845.1 Clostridiaceae bacterium
TTAACATCCTTAAGATTGAATTTTTCCATCTTATCATTTAAAGCATCTTGATTTATATCACAGAGTGCCACTATTTCAAGACCATTAGCCTGGGCTGCAGCAAGGTGATTGGGAGATATTCTTCCACATCCCACTATCGCATATTTCATTCCTACCTCCTGATTGTTAGAGAAGTTCAATATTTGTTCTGTCTTCTATATTTTTGAAAGCATTCCTTGTGTCAAAGATAAAGTCTGCATTTTTACTGATAAAATCATAATCCACTGTCGTATGGGCTGCAGTTGCAAGAATAAGATCATACTTATCAATATCCTTGGGTAATTCATCAAGTCCTTTATGATATTCATCCTTGTATTTATATTCCGGTATGAATGGATCGAAAAATTCAACTTCTGCACCGTCATTCTTTAAAATGTCGATTATTTTAAGTGCAGGTGATTCTCTGTAATCATCAATATCATTCTTATATGCGATACCAAGGACAAGAATCTTAGAACCATTGAGGGCAAGTTTTTTTCTGTTGAGAATCCTGGATACTCTTTCAATAACATAGTATGGCATTGCGACATTTATTTCTCCGGATGTTTCGATAAGTTTGGTATGGTAATCAAATTCTCTTGCTTTCCATGTAAGATAATAAGGGTCAAGTGGTATACAGTGGCCACCAAGACCCGGACCAGGATAGAAAGCCTGGAATCCGTATGGTTTAGTTTTTGCAGCTTCTATTACTTCCCATATGGAAATTCCCATCTTGTCGCAGATGATAGCCATTTCATTTATAAGCCCTATATTGATGTTTCTGTATGTATTCTCCAGTATCTTTTCCATTTCAGCTACTGCGGGGGAAGATACTTCAAAAACATCGCTTTCAAGAACTTCCCTGTACATCTGGGAAATAACTTCAGTGGCATCCTTGCCCACACCACCAACAACCTTTGGTGTATTTTTGGTCTTAAATGATTTATTGCCCGGATCTACCCTTTCAGGAGAAAATCCAAGATAGAAGTCTTCTCCACATTTTAATCCGGAACCTTCTTCCAAAATAGGTTTTAATAGCTCTTCAGTAGTTCCCGGATAAGTAGTAGATTCAAGGACCACAATAGATCCCTTTTTAAGATACTTTGAAATTGCTTCTGCAGAGCTTTTTACATAACTGATGTCAGGCTGCTGATAAGCATCTAAGGGTGTAGGAACACAAACTGCAATAAAATCGACATCTTTTATAAATGAAAAATCAGAAGTTGCACTTAATAGACCTTTATCAACTAGATTCTTAAGGTCCTCATTTACTACATCTCCTATATAATTGACACCCTGGTTTACAAGTTCCACCTTTTTATCCTGGATATCAAATCCGATGGTTTTAAAACCTGCTTTAGCCTTTTCTACAGCAAGTGGCAGGCCGACATAGCCAAGACCTACAACACCCACTGTTATTTCTCTGTTCTTGATTTTATTCAAAAGTTGATCTTTAATCATTTTTCACCTTCCCGTTATGGAATAGATCAGCAAATTCTTTCGAGAGTTTACTGTAATTATGGTTTTCTTTAACGTACTTTATTGAACTTTCTTTGATTTTATCTTTTTCTTCAGCTGACAATTCCGATGCTTTTATAATGGATTCTGCTATACTTGTCGGATTTTCAGCTTCTGCTCTTAGTGTATTACCTAAATAATTCATTGGGCTGTGTTCAGTGTCAAATGCATTTATTATGGGCTTTCCTGTAAGCATGTAATCAAAGATTTTGTTTGCAGATACTCCGTAATTATAAAGCCTGGATTTCTTGCTGCCAATATAGAGTGCATCCATAAGCCTCAGTGTCGGTACCACTTCATTCTTATTAATCTTACCTCCAAAATATACATTTTCGAGATTATCAGTATCCTTGATTCTAGTCAGTTCTTCCCTTAAAATGCCATCTCCGATTATTACTGCAGCAATTTCTTTTTTGCCTTTAAGTAATGTAAATGCATTTATAAAATCATCCATAGAATTACTTAAAGAAATACCACCGGAATAGCCAACAACAAATTTACCACCTTTATGTAATCTTTGGGTTAAGTCTTTTATATTTTGGTTTACAAGGGAATCATTGCCCGAGTTATTAATATCCTCTTCAGTAAGGCCATTTGGAATATTTACAACTGGGACATTGAACCCTAAAGACCGGATGTACGGCTCAGTATTCGGAAGAATTGAAACTACGTAATCAGAATGCTTATATGCGCTGTTTTCTCCTGACTGCATTACTTTGATAAAGGGATGATTTTTAGAATAGCCGCCTAGCTCCATGGGCGTAAGAGGCCATAAATCGTGTATTTCATGTATAAGTAATGCTCCTGTCAATTTTTTTATCCTTTGACCTATGTATGTATCCAGTGGATAAGTGGAAGAACATATAACTACATCAGGTTTAATTTTTTCAGAAATTGTCTTTGAATAAAATATTCCTTTGGATAAAAAGTCCATCATAGACTTCATTCTTGGTAGACCGTTACCATTATAATGGGCAGTCTTAAGAAAAAGAAAATCAATTCCATCTATTTCATGATTATCAAGATCCTTTTTAACCTCTGGATTTACTTTTCTAAGATGAGAGTAATCTGCTGCAAGAATTGTAGTATTGATTCCCATATCTTTCCAATAGGATGCAAGATAATAAGGACGGAATTCCATTCCCAATGAAGCTGATCCGCCATAGTGGTCTATATAAAGAACATTCACTGAAACTCCTCCCGTATAATTTTTGGTAGTTTATTTGTCACTACATTTCATAATATCATGTAAAAACAATTGTAGTATAAAATAAATTTCAAAACTAAAAAATGATAACTGAATATTTTACAGATGATAATCCGCACATAAAAACATGAAAAATGATCCATCCTAAGACAGATCAGTTTCTTTATCTTTCCTGTTAAAAAATACAGATCCGATTGTATTGAAAATAAGTTTAATGTCATACCATAATGATGCATTATTTACATATTCAAGATTAATCCTCAATTTTTCGGGCATTATTTCCTCAATATATGTTTTTTCCGGATTCTGGCTTTCACTTAAAAGTTCATTTTCTTTCCGGAATTTAATTGAAGCAAGATCGGTTATCCCAGGTTTTATCGATAGTACCCTTTTCTGCTCTTCATTATAAAGACTAACATATTTGGGAACCTCAGGTCTTGGGCCTACGAAGCTCATTTCGCCTTTTAATACATTGATTATCTGAGGAAATTCATCAATCTTATATTTTCTAAGGAATTCTCCGATAGGGGTTACTCTCTTATCTTTTCCAACAGTAATCTTTAATCCCATACTTTCTGCATTTACGATCATGGTACGGAATTTAAGTATTTCAAAAGGTTCCTCATCTTTTCCAATTCTTACCTGCCTGAACAATGCCGGTCCCTTACTCGTGAGGATTATGATAAGTCCGATAATTATAAAAAAAGGAATCAGAATAACAAAACCAATTACACTGAAAACAAAATCAAAAATATTTTTACCAATTCTTTTCACTTTTTAACCCTTTGATTTCAGAATTTCAACAAAATTATCTGCCACAAAGTCAACATCTTCATCAGTAAGTTTTGTATGCAGAGGAAGAGTTATTTCATTTCTATACAGATTAAATGAATTTGGATAATCCTTTATATCAAAACCAAGGTTTTTATAGGCTGTCATCATAGGCAGTGGTTTATAGTGGACATTGGCAGCAATTCCTCTTTCAGAAAGTTCAGTGATTACATCATTTCTGAAAGCTTCGTCCTTACCCTCCATGAACACCAGATAGAGGTGGTGGCTGGATTTAAAATCCTTGCCTTTATGATTATATATTTTAAGATAAGGTATTTCCTTAAGCTTATCATTATATCTGTCTACAATTTCTTCTCTTCTTTTTAATATGCCATTATATCTTCTCAGCTGGGATAACCCTATTGATGCATTGATATCCGTCATATTTCCCTTATATCCGGGATAAATAATGTCATATTCCCACTGCCCTGGCTTTGTTTTTGCAAGGGCATCCTTACTCTGTCCGTGAAGTGCAAGGAGCATGAAATCTTTATACAGTTCATCTGAATTCAGTGCGGGATTATTCCAGGTCACTGCTCCACCTTCGGAAGTAGTAAGATTCTTAACTGCATGGAATGAAAAACATGTGAAATCTGAATCCTGTCCACATTTCAAGCCATTATATTCGGCTCCAAGCGAATGAGCTCCGTCTGCGATAACTGCTACTCTTCCTATTTTTTCCTGAATTTCATTGGATGGCTTGAAAAGATTTTTCTTTCTTTGGGCAATTTCTATAATTTTTTTGATATCTACCATCTTTCCACCAAGATGAGTAGGTATTATAGCCTTAGTTCTTGGAGTTATGGCATTTCCAATTTTTTCAATATCAATAAGAGGCTGATCTGATTCTGAATCAATCATAATTATTTTCGCACCGACATGGTCAATTACAGATGCAGATGCCGTATATGTATAAGAACAGCAGATTACTTCATCACCAGGACCGATTCCGAGATATCTTAAAACCATTTCCATTCCGAAAGTAGCAGAATTTACACATACTGCTCTCTCTGTGCCCATAAATTCGGCAAGTTCTTTTTCAAACAGTTTGGTCTTTGGTCCTGTTGTTATCCACCCGGATTTTAAAGTATCAACAACCTCGTCAATTTCACTTTGTGTAATATCAGGTGGAGAGAATAATATTTTTTTCATTTGAATTTATTCCTTTATGATTTGAAGTTGTATGTAGGTGCTATTTTTTTGATTTCGTACTTTAATTCTTCATTTGTCGTTTCATTGCAGTGACTTAAATGTTCCAGATTCTGAAGCTCTTTATGGAGTTCATTCCATTCTATTGAGATAGGCTTTCCGATAAATATAAGGGAGTTTTCAGTTTTTGTTATCCCTTCTTCATCCATAAGAAGTTCCTCATAAAGCTTTTCTCCTGGTCTTAAACCTGTTACTTTAATCTGTATATCTACATTGGGTTCGTATCCTGAAAGTCTTATGAGATTTTCTGCAAGATCATATATCTTAACCGGCTCTCCCATATCAAGGACAAATATTTCTCCCCCCTTAGCCATTGAGCATGCGGTCAGTACCAGCTGCACAGCTTCAGGGATTGTCATGAAGAATCTAGTTATATCCTTATGGGTAACAGTAAGCGGACCACCTTCTTCTATTTGTCTTTTGAATAAAGGGATTACCGATCCGTTTGATCCAAGGACATTGCCAAACCTAACAGCAACATAATCAGTATGTGTTGAAATTCTATTATATGCCTGTATTATCATCTCACAGATTCTTTTTGTAGCTCCCATAACATTTGTAGGATTAACTGCCTTATCTGTAGATATCAGAAGCATTCTTTCAACTTGGTACTTATCACAGGCTTTTACAACATTCAATGTGCCGAAGACATTATTTTTCACAGCCTCATGTGGGCTTGTCTCCATCAGTGGAACGTGCTTATGTGCAGCTGCATGAAACACAATATCCGGTCTCTCTGTATTGAATATACAGTCGAGTTTTTCCTCATCCCTTACACTGGCAATGAGAGTTTTAAGATTAAGTGCTGGATATTTTCTCATCAGTTCATTCTGTATTTCATATGCATTGTTTTCATAAATATCAACAATGATGAGTTTTTCAGGATTCAGTCCTGCCAGCTGGCGGCATAATTCAGAACCAATTGAGCCACCACCGCCTGTTACAAGTATTGTCTTATTCTGATAATAGTCTCTTAGTCTGTCCGTATCTATTTTTATTTCTTTACGGCCGAGTAAATCTGTTATCTCCACATCTCTGATTGATTTTAGATTTATTTCGGAATCTATCATTTCAACCATTGAAGGAAGTGTTTTCATTTTAATGGATGTTTTTTTTATAAGATCAAGTATTTTCTTTCTCTGCTCATTATCAAGAGAAGGAATTGCTAGAATTATTTCATCGATATTCATTTCTTCAGTAAAATATGGAATATCTTCTGTACTTCCCAGGACTCTGATTCCATTGACAACCTGCCCGATTTTATTGGGATCATCATCAATAAAACCAAGAATGTTATACTGTAATGCTGGATTTACTCTTACCTCATTGACGATTACTTTCCCCGCCATTCCAGCCCCTATAACCAATATGTTTTTATTCTTGGAACTGTTGTTATGTAATGGAATCATACGGTAATAGGTGATACGGGACAAAACCCTTACTCCAAAAGTCAGAACGAATGCGAATGTTGCACCTACTATGATATTTGAAACTGTAAAACCACCATAGTTAAACAGTTCAGCGACTAGACAAATGATGAATGCAAAAAAATTTGCCAGAGCTATATTTATATAGTCCGACATACCGGCATATATCCAGATGCTTGAATATAACCCCGCTACAAAGAAAACCGCTACATAAATTACTGGGAATAAGAGAAGAGAAGCCTTAATCCTGAAAAACATGTAAGGGTAGAGATTAAAATTTGTGATAAGTAGAACAGCCAGAAAATAGGATAATAAAACCATGATAATATCAATAATTATAAGAAGATATTTACTTGTATCGGACCTTTTCATTCAGTTTTCTCCCTATATTCTGGATATAATTTTTTCAAAAAGCTGTAGTTCCTTTTCTATAGTATTATCCGTAAGGTATTTTGATACC
>JBDHVQ010000112.1:0-6628 GCA_039809845.1 Clostridiaceae bacterium
ATCGATTCTGCAATGGAGACACTTATGGAACTTGGAAGCACAGGAAGAAAAGTTGCAGTAATTTCCCACGTTGAAGAGCTTAAAGAAAGAATCCCTTCAAAGATAAAAGTAACCAATTCGCCCTCTAAAGGCTCTTCTGCTTTAATCTACAGAGGTGAAAAAAAGATTGTCTGATTGTCAGTTATACAGGGAATTCAATTGAGATACTGATACCCCGAAAAGCCCTATATCATAAATCTCCATAAAAAAGCATCCCAGAGAGGTATTGTAAAGAGGTATTGCAAAGAGTGTTTAAAGAGATATTTCAAAGAGATTTGATTATGCGGATTTAAAATATGATTTAAAGAAGAAGATAGTCTTATTTCAATAATTATGGTTTATAATAGAATGGTATGGCAGAGAGGTAAAAAAAACCTTTATATTTAATGCAAAAATATTGAAATACGTAAATATCGGAACACTCAAAGAGGGAAAGGAGGACGGAAAATGGGAAAGAAAATGAGAATAAGAAAACTTGCATCAGCTATACTCATTATTAACGGTATCAGTTATATTCCACATTCTGTCTTCGCGGTTTCCTCTGATTATCCGCAGACAACTTATGTATCGCCTGATGTCACTGAAGATAAAACACAGGATGAAAAAACTGAATCCGGTGCAGATACCGGTGAACTAATCCTGAGAATAAGGGAACTCAGGGAAGTGGATTTTAAAAATCTTCCCGCTGAGAATGAAATGTTGGTCAGATGGAAATCATTCCTTTCCCAGACTGAGGAGAAGCTGGGTGAAGGGAATATTTCGGGTTCTGAATACGAAGAAATTAAAGATGGAACGGAAAGCTTTTTTCAGGAAATAAACCATGAAAATACAATATATCCACTTAAAATGATACTCATTAATATGGGTGAACCGGAGTCCCTGAATTCCGGTCTTTTAAGTGCCGTCTCACGTGGGTATGAACTTTTGTCCCAGTCTGATGTTTCGCCGGAAGAAATAGAAAGTCAGATAAAAATCATCGGAAGCTTTACTTCACAGAATTCCGCCCAGGATATAACCGGGGAATTAAGAGAACTGATGGGTTATGCCGGTAATATTAACCTTGGATTTTACGACCCTCTTTCAGGTGAAATTCTTTCTGATGCCCTTGCAGAATCAAGAAGGGTACTTTCCGGTGAAAATCCTGATCCGGATGATGTGAGTTTTGCATACAAAAACCTTAAAAATGCAGTAAGTTCTCTTGAAGAAGGTTACAACACTGAAAGACTATATGACCTTATCTTACAGGCTAGGAAGATTACAGAAGCATCAGAAAATCTTTCTCTTGCAGTTAGAGATGCTGAAAATCTTCTTGATTCCGGTGAGATAACGAAGGAAAAGCTGAAAGAATATGAAAATCTCCTTTCAGAGGAAATTGAAAAATCAAGGAAAGATACATCCTCAAAGACAAGTGAAAATTCCGGCACACTTTCTGAACTTTTAAACATTGTAAATGGAATGGATCTGTCAGGATATACCGAAATTTCAATTTTAAAACTTGAAATTGCCGCTGATAATGCAAAGAAAACCCTCGCCGGAAATTCTTCTGCAGATGCTGCAGAAGCTTATAACAGCCTTAAGGCAGCACTTAAGAATCTACGTTCTGATGTTCCCCGCGAAGAATTTGGTATGCTTATATCTTTTGCTGAAGGTATGAAAGAAAAAAATCCTGTTCTTTCGGAATTTATCCGTGAATCAACTGAAATTTATACCAGAAATATCATCTCACCAGAAGAACTTCGATCAGCAATGGTTAATCTTGAAAATAAACTTTTTGAATCGGGAGTAACAAGAGACAAAATATCCCTTGTTTTAGCCATAGGCAAGGCAAAGAATAAACTTCAGGAAAATATCTCGGAGGAATCCAAAAATTCAGTTAATACACGAATTGAAGAATCAATGAAAGTGCTCCATTCGGATGAAGAGAAAGACTATAAAGCTTCAGAAGATAAGCTCAATAAATCAGTCACTGCAGCAGTATCTACTGAAAAAATTCACGTTACTTTAAAGGATCTTAAGAATCTTATCGACATGGCACATGCCTTTACTGTCGCATCACCCGATCTTGAAGCTGCTCTTGATTTTGGGACAAAAATACTGAATTCCCATGGATCCGGGGATAAAGACATTGAAAATGCTTATTTGCTACTTAATGATGCTTTAAAAAATACGGATACTTCCGCTGAAACTCCAAAGTCTCAAATACCCGAGATCAAAAAAACTGATAATAAAAATAACTTCCGTCTTCCAATAACGGGTTCAGGAATAAATGGAATACTTCCCGCTCTTGGAATATTCATACTTCTGACTTTTGTATTTATTTCAGGAAGAAAAAAGAAGAATAACCCCTTTAATGATGAAGACTGATATTAAGACTTAATATCAGTTGCAGTAATTTCAGGTGAATGAATACCGATCAGAACAGGAATGAAAACCAGACAAAACTGTAGGGATAATTGTCAGGGTCACTGACACATTGAAGAAGACCTGGAATCGGAGATTTAAAACCTTTGTCCTGAGTATTTAAGGTTTGATACATATGAAATACTGAAAGAGTAAATACTTAAAGAGCAGACATTGTAGTAATATACTGTCTGCTCTTTTGACATTAGTTTATTTGTGGTTTATTCAGATATAATCAAAATCGGGGTGACGGAGCCTGTCTTCACTGAAGTTTTTCAACACCTCACATGCGAGATTGACGGTGGACTGAAGATCTTCAAGTGCACAGTGGTTGTAATGGGTGTGGATAAATCTTGATGGAATGCCGAGGACCAGGCATGGAACTGCTTTTCCTGTAAGGGAAATCTTGCCTGCATTGGTGGAACCTGCCCTTCTTACGGTACACTGATATTTTATGTTCATGAGTTCTGCAAGGTTTCTGGCATAATCTGCAAATCTTCTGTGGGATATGTAACTTGCATCCATGAGTCTTATCTGGGTTCCTTTTTTAAGTGCTCCCTGTACCAACTCTTTCGAAAAATAAAGATCATCTGCAGGGGAGCCTTCAAAAACTATGGCAAAATCAGGTGTCACAGTCTGTGCTGTAACCTGTGCACCGCGCATTCCCACTTCTTCCTGGGATGCAAATGCACCAACTACATCCACTGGAAGTTCTGTGTCTTTTAAAGCTTTCAGTGTCTCCATTATTGCTATACATCCCATTCTGTTGTCAAAAGCCTTTCCTGTGAATATATCTGTTTCTTCGTTGTAATGGGCTGAAACTTTGGGAGCAATGGGATCACCGGGGGCAACACTGAATATTTCCTTAGCTTCTTCCTTGTCAGTGGCACCTATATCTATGGTCATTGCAGTGATATCAAGGGGTGCTTCTCTTTCTTTCTGGGACATGAAGTGGGGAGGTGTACTAGCTGTAATTCCGGGTATCAGTCTTCCTTCGCGGTTTCTGATATATACTTCATGGGCGGGGATATTTGAGGGAACCCAGCCTCCCAGAGGTACAAAATTGAGTGTTCCGTTTGGATTTACTGAATGGACCATGAATCCCACTTCATCAAGGTGTGCATCCAGCTGTATTATAGGTTTTCTGCCTGTATTTCCCGGGTGGGGGATATAGAGGTTATTCATATAATCGGTCTGCATTGTGAATCCATCCATATATTTCATTATGCTTTTGATTACATCTTCTTCAAATCCTGAAGGTCCGAATGCTCCTGTGATTTCTTCAATCATTCCTGTTTTGTTTTCCATTTTTACCTCACCTTAAAATCTTTCAAGTCTTGGTGCACCGGGATCCACATAAACTGTCCTGTTGCCTGAATATATAACCATACCGGGTTTTGAACCTGCGGGCTTTTTAACGAATTTTACCTTTGTGTAATCCACAGGGACTTTGCTGCCCGAAGATGCCTTGGAATAATATGCTGCAAGATTTGCAGCCTCGAGGAGTGTTTCATCTGAAAAATCACTTCCTTTGATTATTACGTGGGATCCGGGATAATCCTTGGTATGAAGCCACGTATCGTAGGGACTTGCAAATTTTGTCGTAAGGTAATCATTCTGATTGTTGTTTTTTCCCACGTATATTGTAACCCCTTCGGTTGACTTGAATCTCATGGGTTTTGTGGGAGATTCCTTCTTTTTCCCTGTGGAACGGTATCTTATATATCCTGCGACAATGAGTTCCTGTCTTATTTCAGCAATATCAGATGCATCTTCACTTCTCATTATCGAATCCTGTACCGAACTTAAATAATCGAGTTCCTGTCCAGCAAGGATAAGCTGCTCCTGTGCATTTTCCGCACTTCTTTTATGCTTGTTGTATTTTCTGAAATAGATCTGCATATTTTCAGCTGCTGTTTTGTGAGGATCCAGTTCAATTGTTTTATTTCCGCCGTTCTCATCGTAGAAGTTAAAAAGGCTGACTTCTTCTGCACCTTCAGGTATGGAATTTATGTTTGCCTTTATGAGTTCCCCGGATTCCATGAGGTCATCCTTTTCACCTGCTTCTTCAATTACACCATTAAGGATTTCTATCTTTTTTACCACCCTGTCGTAATTTACAGTGACAATCTTCATGATGTCCTGGGATCTTTCCTTTACTCTCTGGTACAGATCCTTTTCTCCTGTAAAATATTCAAGGCACCTTGATGGGGAATCAAATATTTCCATGTCATCATATCCCTCTTTTTCCATAAAGGCTTCAGGGGGTTCAAGTAAGGATATATCCCTTGGTATTTCATTTTCAAGGAAGAGGAAATATTCTTCCGTCGAGAGTGCTCTGCCTATAACTTCAGTGAAGGCTTCAGCATCACTTTTCCCTGCGGCTTTCAATTCAGTAAATACTGAATGTAAAACTTCGGATGTCTTTTTGCCTATACCAGATATGTATTTCATGAATACTGACTTGTCAGAATAATCGGGATTTAATTCATTGAGTTTTTCTTCAGTTATTTCAGAAGGCTCAGTCTTTTCCTGTGGTGGAGGAAGTTTATATTCAGCACCGGGAAGGAGAAGCCTGTATGAATTGACATCCATCCCTACGTGTTTTATACACTCTATTATTTTATTATCCCTGTCGCGGACAAGTACAATATTGGAATGTTTGCCCATTATTTCAACTATGAGATGGTATTTTGAATCAAAGCCCATTTCATCGGTTGATTCTATAATAAAATCCAGAATTCTGTCTCCGTTTATCTGAACTATATCTTTAAGCTTTCCGCCGCCTATATTTTTTCTTAAAACCATAGTGAAAAGGGGAGCCTGCAGGGGATTTTTCCTGGTTTCTTCTGTAAGATGGACCCTTGCCGTATCTGAAGAGGAAGTCATGAGAACTTTGAAATTTCCTTCCCTTCCCCTGAAATACACAATTATTTCGTCCTTTTCAGGCTGACTTATTTTATCCACTCTGGAACCTGAGAGTTTAACCTTAAGTTCCTCTTTTATTTTTCTTAAAAACAATCCGTCAAATGCCATTGAATCACCTCACATAGAAGTTTACCACAGTATCAGTGTAACAGTGAAAATCATCACACCGCTATGCAGCCTTTCTCCTAAAAACCGGAACTACAGTTAAACAACCAGTATTTAAATTTCTCATTCCTTATTTTATTGTTAACAGATATTTTTTATTGTTCTGATAAAATCATCTTAATAATATCTGAAAAAACATATGGTATCCAACGAAAACGGAACTTATAACCAAAATGAAAAAGATAATAACATCCATCCCAATCAGGTCGTACGGATTCTGATGGGATACAGAGAATAAAGAGCGGATCTGCAATATCCGAAGATAATGAATTCAATCAATATAATTCAATAAATATAAAGGGGGTTTTTCCTGTGGCTGATGAAAAAAGAATAACCGATACGAGAAATGACAGGACGAGGGATCTTGATTCTCTCAGTACCTTTGATATTTTAAAAAAAATGAACGAAGAGGATAAGCTTGTTGCTGAAGCAGTGGAAAAAGAACTCAAAGCCATAGAACTGGCCGCAGAAGCTGTTATAGAAGCTATAAAAAATAACGGAAGAATATTCTATGTCGGCGCAGGAACTTCAGGAAGGCTCGGAGTAATGGATGCAATTGATGTCTCCCAGTTTTACGGAATCGGAAGACAGATTTTCATCCCGATTATCGCGGGGGGAGAAGATGCCCTTAAATGCTCAGTACCAGGAGCCCAGGATGACAAACACAGCTGTGTGAGTTTCTTAAGAAGCTATAATTTCGGCCCCGGGGACATAGTCATTGGAATAACCAGTTCAGGAAGTACTCCCTTTGTTGTAGGAGCCCTTGAATACGCAAGAAAAACAGGTGCCAGGACTGTATGTATAACCAACACTGTTGAATCAGAAGTATCCCAGAAATCTGATCTTCCCATTTCAGTAATAGTAGGCCCTGAGGCGGTGACAGGATCCACCCGGCTTAAATCCGCAACCTCAGTCAAGATGGTCCTCAACATGATAAGCACAACAGCGGTGGTAAAATCAGGCCAGGTATTTGAAAATATGCTTCTTGAACTTGAACCATCAAATTCGAAAAGAACAGAGAGAAGGAGAAATGCAGTTATGGAGATCACAGGTCTTTCCCAGGATGCTGCAGATTTTCTGATTACTGAATCCGGCG
>JBDHVQ010000113.1:0-6627 GCA_039809845.1 Clostridiaceae bacterium
CTTTACTTCGTCAGTGCACTCAATATTCATGAGGTTATTCCCGAGAGCCCTCCCCATGAGATATTCAGCCGAAAAATAATATGCTTTTTTCTTTTCCCTGAACCTGTCCTGGGTATCCTGCCATTCCCTTGCAGTTTCGCCCATCACAGCCTTTGAAACCACAATGTATTTTTCCTTGGTGGTAAGTTCACCGTAGGGTCTTCCGCAGGCCGTAAGTGCAAGACTTTTAAGTTTATCGTAGGTTATGGTGTTTTTAAGCATTGTTCCTCCTGTATGTCCTGTTGAGTTTTTTAAGAAAATCTTCCGCATCGGAGGTTATATCGCCCGCATTCATTCTCCAATGCCAGTTTCCTCCGAGTGTCGAAGGTATGTTGAACCTCGCCTTGTCCCCGAGGTTTAAAAGATCCTGCATGGGTGCCACGGCAAGGTATGAAACTGATGCCCAGGCTCCCCTCATGAAACCTCTCCCATACCCTTCAGAAGAAGAGAGCAGAAGGTACTCCACAGCAAAATTCCTTTCATCCTCCGGGGCACTCTCCATATAACCGCATACGGTCTGGGTGTCGTGGTTGGAAGTGTAGACAACTGAATTTTTGATGTAGTTGTGCGGCAGGTAATCTGAATTTTCCCTTGAATCAAATGCAAAAACCAGTACCTTCATCCCCGGAAAGCCAGTGGATTCAATAAGTTCAGTAACTTCCGGAGTTAAAAATCCAAGGTCTTCTGCCATTATTTCAGGTTCACCGAGTCTTTCCTTTACCTCACCAAAAAGATCCATACCGGGGCCTTCTGACCACCACCCTGATTTTGCGGTGTCAGAATGGCCTTCTATTTCCCAGAATGACTCAAATCCTCTGAAGTGGTCAATACGCACAACATCGTATAATCTGAAGGATTCCCTGATTCTTTTTATCCACCAGGAATATCCGTCTTCCTTCATTGCATCCCAGTCATATATGGGATTTCCCCAGAGCTGTCCCTCGTCGGTGAATGCATCGGGGGGACATCCCGCCTTTGTTATCATATCAAGATCTTCATCGAGCCTGAACATTTCCGGAGCACTCCATATATCAGAACCGTCTTCTGAAACATATATGGGAATATCCCCTATTATCTTTATCCCGAGTTTATTGACGTATTCTTTAAGACGGAACCACTGCCTGAAGAAGAAATACTGGGTAAATATCCAGAATTCAGTTTCAGTACGGTTTGCCGATACAAAACTGTAAAGCGCTTCTTTATCGCGCAGCTTATATTTTTCTTCCCATTCCTTGAAGGATTTTCCCCCGTGGTGGTTTTTAAGTGCCATGAAAATGGCAAAGTCACGGAGCCACCATTTTTCCTTCATGTAAAATTCCTTCATTTCTCCTTTAAGGTCATTCCTTGCATTATGAAAGGCAGTCCTTAAAAGGGGCATTTTTCTCTCGTAGAGAGCCCCGAAATCAACCTTTCTTCCGTCACCTTCAATATCTGCCTTTTCAACTTCCTCTTCACTTAAATAGCCGAGATTTATCAGCTCCTGAAGATCTATAAAATAGGGATTCCCTGCAAAGGCAGAAAAACTCTGGTAGGGTGAATCTCCGTATCCTGTTATGCCAAGGGGAAGTATCTGCCAGTTCAAGGTTCCTGTTCTTTTCAGAAAATCAGCGAAACGATACGCACCTTCTCCGAAATCTCCCGTGCCGAACTTTCCCGGCAGGGAAGATATATGCATTAAAATCCCGCTCTGCCTCATTTTATCCATTTATAATACTCCTCTCATGAGTAATCCATTTATTTCCATATAATCATTATAAATCTTTATTGCCTCAATAAGTATGTATCCCTTTTTTAGTCTTATGCAATTCAATTATAATTATCCGACTTAAACTTCCCGTGAATTATAATTGAACATTCTTATATTAAGATCCCACATTACCGGGAATCTCCGGTTTCAATACATATACCTCATATACCCGTAAAATAAATTTTATCAATATATTTACTTATGTTCAACGATAAACTTTTATTGACATATGTCCTGCCCTCCTGATATCCCTGAGATTAAGTATCAGGTGGAGTAATAAAAAGAAGGAATTAAAAAGAGGAGTAAAATGGGGAATAAAATGGGGAATAAAAAAAGGCCTGCATAACTGCAGAACCTTTTTTTATTCCCGGACTTTATTCTTCTTAACCTTTTAAGTCCTGAAAGTTTCCTGAATCTTCCGGCTATCTGTTTCTCCTGCTTAAGGCTACGAGAAGCCCCAGGACTATGCTTAAAAATGCTGAAGCAACTACCCTGAACTGGGGAGGAAGGAAAAATACCATGGTATGGAGAGGTATCCATACAAAGGGCAGGGTTTTAAGAAGGGAAAACCCGAGGAATGTATTCCAGTCCACACTGTCGGTAACTTCCTTTACTGTGGCTCTTCTCTTCTTTGCTATGGATAAATCCGCCCAGGTATCCATGAGTTTGTGATAAAGGTACATGGTCGGTCCGAAGGTGGTATTCATGACTGCTGAAGTGAAAAAAGCTGTAAAGAACTTCGAACCTTCAAATGGAAGAAGTCCCTTAACCATGGCTCCCATTACGCCCTGATTGTAGAGTGTGAAAAGCAGTGTCACCATCATTCCTATGGTTCCCCATATCACTGCCTTGACTGCGGAATTTACGGGCATCTTCCATTTGCCTGTGAGTACTTTTGCTCCAAGTATATCGCCCATTGAGGCAAGAACTGCAAATTTTATGAATCCCATGGTATATGGAAATCCTGCAGTAAGTCTTTCAAAGACAACCCTTGAAGAGGGTACTGTAAGTATAAGTACCCAGAATAAGAGTACAGCTCCCCATATAATCCACCCTTTAAGATTTCCTTTTACGTTATCCTTTTCCATTTTGTTTCCCCCAGTATCTGTAAATGTATACAACAGAAAAAGTATATCAGAAAACTTAAGGGTTTGTAACTACATCTTATAGAGAAGCCACCTGTGGGATTCCTCTTCATACTTGAATTCAGCTATTTTTTCACTGCCGTCAAGATCCACAAGGCATGTAAAGACCTCCATTTTATTCCCGCCGAGTCTTTCCCGGAACCTTCCCTGAACTTTTAAAATCCTGCCTTTGAAAACCTCATCCCCCAGATTCATTCTGAAGGATACAGGATTTAATTCCCCGCTGAAGTTAAACCACCCGATCATCTCAACCGGTATTGCCCGGATTTTCATCTGACTCACCTCCAATAATTGTACCCACATTATAGAACATACGTTCTTATTATTCAACGGCACATAACGGATGAAGGTTATACATATATCACATAAAAAAGTATGTTAAAGGGAATGAAAATCCCCTGACTCATGATTTCTGGTGCCTCCACGGAGCAAGGTAATTTATCCCGGGAAGTCCTCCATGGAAAACTGCTATTTTTTCTTCTTAAGATTTAACGTAATAATAAAGATGAATCCATTGAAAAATATGCAGGGGATTATTATATTTAAATAGGCTAATATAAATTAGCCAAAAGGATGGATTTTTTATGAAAACAGAAGAAAAAATACTTCAAAGTGCCTTGAGGCTCTTTTCTGAAAAAGGTTATGAAGCTACAAAGCTTTCTGAAATTGCAGAAATGGTTGGAATCAAGACTCCCTCACTGTACAAGCATTTTAAAAACAAGGAGGAAATATTTTCTTCCTGCGTGGAACACTTCTACATGAAGATGTATAAGTTCAGAAATGAAACCGGTCTTCCGGGAAAATACATAGAGGAAAGTACCGGTTCCTTCTTTGAGAAAACCAGTCTTGAAGAGATAAAAGAATATGCCCTGAAGCTTTTTACCTATTATTCAGAGGACGAAACCGCATCTTCTTTCAGAAAGATGATAGCCATTGAAAGATATAAGAATGAAGAAATAAATGAAAAATATGGGGATATATTCCTGGGAGAGGTCCTCTTCTACCAGGAAAAGATATTCACAGATCTGATTGAAAAGGGAATATTCATAGATATATCACCACGGCTTCTGTCGCTGAAATTCTATTCTCCCGTTCTCTTCCTTTTACAGTATGCAGACGGAAAACACGGATCCATGGATGAATGCAGAAAAATCCTTTCTGATTCTGTAGATGACTTCTGTTGCAGATATATGGTAAAAGAAAATGAAAAAAGATAGGAAAAAATCTATGGTAATCATTCTTTCAGTCCTTAAAGCTTCAGGAATACTCCTTCTTTTATACATTGTCACAGCTTTTTTCATGTGCGCAGGATATGCAGAGAAAGGATATGAGAAACTCGGGAGTTATAATACGAGAACACTTGAACTGAGCTACGGTAAAATATCCTTTACGGATGAAGGTGAGGGGGAAACAATTCTTGTATCCCACGGTATCTTCGGAGGCTATGACCAGGGATATGAAACCTCCAGAAACTTCATTCCATACTGCAGGGTAATCAGTCCTTCAAGATTCGGGTATCCTGGAAGTTCAGTAAAAGGAGACGGAACTCCCCGCGAACAGGCAGAAGCTTTCAGTGAACTGACTGATGATCTTGGTATAAGTAAAATATTCATTCTTGGAACTTCTGCAGGAGGGACACCGGCCCTTGAATTTGCCCTTATGTATCCTGAAAAGGTAAATGGACTTATACTTTATTCTGCGGATCTTCCGCCGGAATCTCCACCTGAAACCAAATCAGCCTACGAAGGACCGCCCCCATTTCTTATAAGTAATTTTCCAATGTATCTTTTGTCTCCCCTCTTCCCCGGAATAATGGGCCTTCCCCGGGATACCATATATTCCATGCTGCCCGTGGAACCCAGGAAAGAAGGAATCATAAATGACGGTTTGAATGTAAATACAGCATATTATAAGGATACTGAAAATTACAGGCTTGAAAACCTCAAAGTGCCGGTGCTTATCATCCATTCCAAAGATGACAGCCTGGTGGATTATGAAAATGTTCTTAAAAACTCCGGAAGAATACCTTCCCTAAGGTTTATAACCATTGAAAAAGGCGGACACATGATGGAGGGCAGTTCAGACATTATAGAAAAAAGTGTGCTGGAATTTATTGAAGCCAATCGGTAATTTATATGAACAGATAAAAGAAATTGTAAACCCGCTCTTAACTTAAATCTAACAAAATCCACCATAACCTAATTACAGTGGATGTTCTGTTACCATTAAGGCTATCATCACCATGGTTTAGGGTCTGTCCGGCAAGGAAGACCAAATATTAAAAACCTAAACTTATAAAAAATCGGAGGATACTCTAATGGCAGAAGAAAAGAAAATGCTCAACCTTACAAAAAGGGACAAGAGTCAGAGCGCAGCTAAATTAAGAAGGGACAATAAAGTTCCCGGGGTAATATACGGCGGAAGACTCGACAAAAGTTATCCCATATACATCGACGAATCTGAATTAAATGACATACTCAAGAAAAACACAAAGGCTTCAATAATATCCGCTTCCCTTGAAGGGGACCCGGGAAGTGTAATAGTAAAGGAAGTTGTAAGAAACAACCTCACCCAGAGAATAGAACATATAGACCTTCAGGCAATAAAAAGAGATGAAGTCCTCACTATGGAAATACCACTTACATTCCTCGGTGAAGAACAGGTTACATATAAGGGACTGCTTCCCAATATCAACCTCAATACTCTTCAGGTAAAGGGTCCCGCAGATAAGGTTCCTGAATCCCTCGAAGTTGAAATCGGAGATCTTGATCTCGATGCTAAGCTCCTTGCAAAGGAACTTAAACTTCCCGAAGCAGTTGAACTTGTAACTGATCCTGAAGAACTCGTGGTATCCATATCACAGTCCAAGATGGCACAGGATCTTGAAACAATTGAAGAAGAAGCCGAAGCACAGCAGGCTGCTGATGAAGTACCTGAAGTTAAGGAAGAAAAGGCTGAAGCTGAAAAGGAAGAAGCTTAATATTCTCCCACCTTTAAAAAGAGATAATATCAAAAATCAGATAACTCAATACAATAAAGAGAAGGAAAGAATCCACCCGGGTTCTTTCCTTCTCTTTATTGTGTGTATATTATTGTGTGTATATTTTTTTAGGGAAAAATCTCATTTTTTCTGCCGGCAGTCAAAAAACTGTAACAAGGAATTCTTTATGCCTGGACCATTATAAATACCCCATGCTCAGCTCAGTTAATCCTTAAGATTAAACCAATAGGTAAAAAACACCTTTACCGCTGATAAAAATTCTTTGATGTAATAGTCAGATCTGAATCCATGGGTAAAACCTGCATACAGCTTATAATCCAGTCCTTCAAACCCTGCTATTATTCCTGCCCTTAAAAGATGATATTCATTGGAAACTATGATGACTTTCCTGCTGAGATTTTCCTTTACGATGATTTCTTTTGAATATTTAATATTTTCTATTGTATCCGTGGCCTTCGGGTCTTCGAAGATCTTACCTGAAGGTATTCCCTTCTCCCTTAAATACTTTGCCATTACTGCAGATTCATCATCGGGTTCATCTTTACCTCTGGCCCCTGACACTATAAAATCAAGTCCCCGAAATTTACTGTAGAGATCTGATGCCGCATCAAGTCTTGCTCTTGTATGTGGCATGGGTCCGTTTTTATCCACACCGCTTCCTAAAACTATGACAGTTTCATTTCCTTTTATCCCTT
>JBDHVQ010000114.1:0-6502 GCA_039809845.1 Clostridiaceae bacterium
CTAAAAATTAAGTACTAAAAATTAAGTAATTAGCGACAGAAAAGTCAAAGAAAGTAATAGGACATTAAGAAAAACAAGGAAAAACAAAATTATAATCCGAATTCAAAGGAGAATTTAAAATGACATTTTTTCAGTTCCTGATGGACAATGGTGGTTATCTCATGGCAGAAATTGGTGCAGTAATTGCAGTTATACTGTCAGGTATAGGTTCGGCAAAGGGTGTTGGTCTTGCCGGTGAAGCAGCTTCAGGTGTTATCGCCGAAGAACCTGAAAAGTTCGGTAGATCACTTGTACTTCAGCTACTTCCTGGTACACAGGGTATCTACGGTTTCGTTATAGGACTTTTTATAATCCTTAAGCTTTCTGATGCAATAACACTTCAGAATGGCTTCAAGCTCCTCCTTGCAGGTCTTCCGGTAGGTATAGTGGGATTATCTTCAGCAATAGCGCAGGCAAAGACAGCATCCGCAGGTATCGGTATACTTGCAAAGAACGCTGATGAAGCGACCAAGGGTATTATCTACTCAGTTATGGTTGAAACCTATGCACTTTTAGCATTCATCATCTCTCTTATGCTGGTACTGGCCACCAATTAAGGGGGGCTTTAGTAATGGCAGACATCAAAAACTTAACTGATAAAATAACAGAAGATGCCAGAGTAAAGGCACAGGAAATATTAAAGGCAGCTGAAGAAGAAGCTTCTTTGAAAGAAGCTGAAATCATGAAGGCAGCTGAGGACAGAAAGGACCTGATTTTAAAAAGGGCAGTTACTGAAACTGAACTTATAAGAGAGAGGGTAATATCAGCCCATGCACTTTCTGTAAGGGATGAAAAGTTAAAGGAAAGGGGAAAGGTCATAGAAAGGACCCTTCAGCTTGCCGGTGAAGCACTTAAGGATCTTCCGGCTCCCCAGTTCACTGAATACATGAAGAAAGCTCTTTCCGGAAGACAGATACCGGAAGGCACAAAGCTTAAGGTAAATCCTTCCTATCTTGAAGAAGTGAGAAAGGAATTTCCTTCTGCTGATGCAGAAGCCGATGAAAGAGTTTCAGGTTTTGAACTTGAAAGCGGCGGAATTGTTGAAAATCATTCCTTTGACAGCCTCATGGATTTCATGAGGGATGAACTGGAGGAAATAGCTGCAAGAGAGCTGTTTTCAAAGGAGGGTTAGGATGGACAGAATGGGTTATGCATCCGCAGTCGGAACCATGAGAGTCTATGAAAAAAGACTCCTCGACCAGGCGAGGATAGACAGGCTCGTCGATTCAAGGGATGCTGATGATGCCTTCAAGATACTACAGGAAACTGAATATCAGAGGAGCATGTCCGGTATTAAAAGTCCCCGTGATTTTGAATCTGTTTTAAAGACAGAACTTGAAAAGGTCTATAAGGACTTATACAAAATGACAAAGGACAGGGAATTAATCGAAATCCTCGCACTTAAATACGACTACCAGAACATAAAGGTCCTTTTGAAACACTGGGCCCTCGGACAGGAAACACCAAGGGAAATGCTCTCAGACATGGGTACACTTCCGGCGGATGAATTGAAAGCTGATTTTGATGCCCAGGATTTCAAATCCCTCGGTGATAATTTCTCCGCTACATTTACAGAAACCATGACGGACTATGAAAAGAACAAGGATCCCCAGAGAATCGACATGGTGGCCGATAAGCACTACTACAGCCATATGAACGAACTTAAAAATGAGCTTAAGGATATTCCCATAGTTCAGGATTACATTTCCTACCAGACAGACAGGAACAACATCCTCTCTCTTTTAAGGGCAAAGAAACAGGAAAGGGACCTTAAATTCGTGGAAGATCTCATCCACGAAGGCGGAGAAATACCAAGGGATTTACTGATTTCACTTTTAAACGAAAGCTACGACAACATCGCCGCAAAACTTAAAAGGTTCAAATCAGGGCAGAGGATAGTAAGAGGTATCCAGTCCTTTGGTGAAACAGGAAGCCTTTCGGTCCTTGAAAGGGAACTCGACAACGGAATGATGGAAATCATAAAGCCTTCGAAGGCAGTAAATTTCGGACCGGAACCCCTCTTTGCCTATGTTGCTGCAAAGGAAAGGGAGAACAAGCTCCTCCGTATCATCATGGTTTCAAAAATCAACAACATCTCACCTGAAAAAATCAGGGAAAGGCTGCGTGATCTCTATGTATAAAATAGCAGTTGTGGGAGACAGGGATTCTGTACTGCCTTTCAAAGCCCTCGGTTTTTCAGTACATCCGGTTACATCCGGAGACGATGCAAGGCAGAAGATAGACAGACTTGCGTCGGAGGATACAGGAGTCATATTCGTTACAGAAGAAATGGCCAGGGATATTCCCGAAACCATAGAAAGGTACAACAGAATTCTGACACCTGCCGTAATACTGATACCTTCCAACCAGGGTTCACTTAAAATCGGTCTTCAAAGAATCGATGAAAACGTGGAGAAGGCGGTCGGATCCAATATTCTATAAAAGGAGACAAAAATTGAAAGTTGGAAAAATCATAAAAGTATCCGGACCTCTGGTTGTGGCAGAGGGAATGGATGAAGCCAACGTCTACGACGTGGTCAGGGTATCTGAAAATAAACTGATCGGCGAAATAATAGAAATGAGGGGAGATAAGGCTTCCATACAGGTATACGAGGAAACTACGGGAATAGGACCCGGGGAACCCGTGTATTCCACAAGTGAGCCCCTCTCAGTGGAATTAGGACCCGGTCTTCTCGAATCCATGTTTGATGGTATACAAAGACCCCTTTCTGAATTCCAGTTAAAGGCAGGGGACTTCCTCGAAAAGGGAATTGAAGTTCCAAGTCTTAACCGTGAAAAGAAATGGGAATTCAGACCCCTTGTCAAAGAAGGGGATGAAGTTACAGCAGGGGACATCATAGGTGAAGTTCCTGAAACCTCAATAATCATGCATAAAATCATGGTTCCCTATGGCACAGAAGGTAAAGTGAAATCCATAAAGGAAGGAAGCTTTACAGTAACTGATACCGTATGTGTCCTTGAAACAAAAGACGGCGATAAAGACATCACAATGATGCAGAAATGGCCGGTAAGAAGGGGAAGAAAGTACGGAAAGAAACTTAATCCTGAAGAACCCCTCCTTACAGGACAAAGAGTAATAGATACTTTCTTCCCTGTGGTAAAGGGTGGTACTGCGGCGGTTCCCGGTCCCTTCGGATCCGGAAAGACAGTCGTTCAGCACCAGCTCGCAAAGTGGGCGGATGCTGAAATAGTGGTTTATGTAGGATGCGGGGAACGTGGTAATGAAATGACAGACGTTCTTATGGAATTCCCCGAACTTAAAGACCCCAAGACAGGCGAATCCCTGATGAAAAGGACAGTTCTTATAGCCAACACATCAAACATGCCCGTTGCTGCGAGAGAAGCTTCCATTTACACAGGTATAACCATAGCCGAATATTTCAGGGATATGGGTTATTCAGTAGCCATAATGGCTGACTCCACATCCAGATGGGCGGAAGCCTTAAGAGAAATGTCAGGACGTCTTGAAGAAATGCCCGGTGACGAAGGTTACCCTGCATATCTTGGATCAAGAGCTGCAGAATTCTATGAAAGATCAGGAAAGGTTGAGTGCCTCGGAAGTGATAACAGGGTCGGTTCCCTTACGGTAATAGGAGCCGTATCCCCTCCCGGAGGAGATATTTCTGAACCGGTATCACAGGCAACTTTAAGAATCGTAAAAGTATTCTGGGGTCTTGATGCTTCACTTGCCTACAGAAGACACTTCCCGGCTATAAACTGGCTTAATTCCTATTCACTCTACCAGAATAAGGTGGACCCGTGGATGGATGGCAATGTGGACAGAAAGTTCTCACATAACAGGATTGAAGCCATGGGACTTTTACAGGATGAAGCAAAACTTCAGGAAATAGTAAGGCTTGTCGGTAAGGATACACTGTCTGAACCTGACCAGTTGAAGCTTGAAGCTGCAAAGTCACTGAGGGAAGACTTCCTTCAGCAGAATGCCTTCCACGATGTGGATACATATTCATCAAGGGAAAAGCAGACAAAGATGTTAAACCTCGTACTGGACTTCTACAGGGAAGGACAGAGGGCATTGTCATCCGGAGTTTATTTAAAGGATGTTTTAGACCTTGAAATAAGGGACAGGATAGCCAGGGCAAAATACCTCACTGAGGAAAAGATAAATGAAATTGACACAATCGGAGAGGATTTAAAAAAGGATGTAGATGCTCTCATTAAGAAGGGAGGTCTTGAAAAGAATGCTTAAAGAATATAAGACCGTCACGGAAATCGTCGGACCTCTTATGGTTGTCGAGGGCGTTGAAGGTGTAAAGTACGAAGAACTCGTTGAAATTGAAATACAGACAGGGGAAATAAGAAGGGGAAGAGTTCTTGAAGTAAACGGCGACAAGGCCATGGTTCAGCTCTTTGAACCTTCCGCGGGAATAAACCTTAAGGAATCTTCTGTAAGATTTTTAGGCAAACCCCTTACCCTGGGTGTCAGCGAAGACATGATAGGAAGGGTATTCGATGGTCTTGGAAGGCCAAAGGACAACGGACCCAAGATAATCCCCGACAAGAGGATGGACATCAACGGTGTTCCTATAAACCCCGTATCAAGGGACTATCCTTCTGAATTCATACAGACGGGAGTTTCAGCAATAGATGGCCTCAATACTCTTGTAAGAGGACAGAAGCTTCCTATATTCTCAGGATCAGGTCTTCCCCATGCCGAACTTGCAGCGCAGATTGCAAGACAGGCAAGGGTTATAGGTTCAGGCGAAAAGTTCGCCGTTGTATTTGCTGCAATGGGTATAACATTTGAAGAAGCACAGTTCTTCATAGATGACTTTACAAAGACTGGAGCCATCGACAGGGCAGTCCTCTTCATAAACCTTGCAGATGACCCGGCCATTGAAAGAATATCCACTCCGAGAATGGCACTTACGTGTGCTGAATACCTCGCATATGAAAAAGACATGCACGTCCTCGTTATAATGACTGACATGACAAACTACTGTGAAGCCTTAAGAGAAGTATCAGCTGCGAGAAAGGAAGTTCCCGGAAGAAGAGGATACCCCGGTTATCTTTATACCGACCTTTCAACACTTTATGAAAGAGCAGGTAAAATAAAAGGCAGAAAGGGTTCAATCACACAGATTCCTATACTTTCAATGCCTGAAGATGACAAGACACACCCGATTCCTGACCTTACAGGATACATTACTGAAGGACAGATAATCCTTTCAAGGGATTTATACAAGAGAGGAGCTCAGCCTCCTATAGACGTTCTTCCTTCACTTTCAAGACTTAAGGATAAGGGTATAGGAAAAGGAAAGACAAGGGAAGACCATGCCGATACAATGAACCAGCTCTTTGCAGCCTATGCAACAGGTAAGGAAGCAAAGGAACTCTCAGTAATACTCGGTGAATCAGCCCTTTCAGACACTGACAAGGCATTTGCAAGATTTGCCGATGAATTTGAAAAGAGATATGTATCTCAAGGGTACAACACCAACAGGTCCATTGAAGAAACTCTCAATCTTGGATGGGAACTCTTAAGAATACTTCCTAAGACAGAACTCAAGAGAATCAGGGACGAATACATCGAGAAGTACCTGAACAATGAGGAAATCAAAGGAGCTGATTAAATGGCAAAGCTCAATGTAAATCCCACGAGGATGGAACTTACGACACTTAAGGCAAGACTTGCTACTGCAACAAGGGGTCACAAACTCCTTAAGGACAAGCAGGACGAACTCATGCGTAAGTTCATCGATATCATAAGGGAAAACAAGAAATTAAGAGAAGAAGTTGAGGAAGAACTCGACGGGGCACTTAAAGACTTTCTCCTTGCCCGTGCCATGATGAGTGATGAAACACTTGAAGAAGCTCTTCTTATCCCGACAAAGAGTGTATCAGTAGATATAACCACCAAAAATATCATGTCTGTAAATGTCCCCCAGATGGAATTCATCAGCGGGGAAGGAGGAGGTTCAATATTCCCCTACGGATATTCAGATACAACGGCGGATCTTGACGATGCCATTGAAAAAATGCAGTCGGTCATGCCAAAGCTTTTAAAACTCGCTGAAGTTGAAAAAGCCTCAATGCTCATGGCTGATGAAATAGAAAAGACGAGAAGAAGGGTTAATGCCCTGGAATATATGACTATTCCAGACCTTCAGGAAACAATAAGATTCATCAGGATGAAACTCGATGAAAATGAAAGATCATCCATCACAAGACTTATGAAAGTTAAATCCATGATGGAAAAGAAAGCATAAACCAAGAAAAGTTCCGGAAAACCCGGGGCTTTTTTGCGTCCAAACGAACATCAACATATGTCTAAAAATAAACAATATTGAAAAACCCCAAAATTACGGATTTTCTCCACATTTGTTACAGTCAGCTTTTTTATACACAGTCATAATTATCCATTTAAAACAAAATTATTCACCATAAAATATAATGACATTCAAACCTGAATGACTGACTT
>JBDHVQ010000115.1:0-6487 GCA_039809845.1 Clostridiaceae bacterium
CTTGAGGAATGACCTTGGGGAGGTTAAAGATGAAAGATAACAGCTACAAGGCAGTAATGGGAAGGAAAAACGAAATAATGAAGGAATCTGTAGGGATCGACTACAGTGAATTCGAATACGGAAAGACTTCCTTTGACTATGAAAAGATGATGGAAAAGACGGGATATTCCATTGAGGAAATAAGAAAGATACAGGAAGAAACGGGTGTGGGAAATACTCCCATATACGAACTTAAAAACCTGACTGAAATAGCAAGAAAATATGCACCTGAAGGAAAAGGGGCGAGGATTTTCTTAAAGGACGAAGCGGCAAACCCTTCGGGTTCATTCAAGGCAAGAAGAGCCGCAACTTCCTGTTACCATGCCAGGAAACTCGGCTTCAAAGGAGTTCTTACTGCAACTTCGGGAAACTACGGAGCTGCGGTTGCATCCCAGGCAGCAAAGAGAGGCTTAAAGTGCATAGTTGTCCAGGAATGCTACGATTCAGATGAAGTGGGACAGCCTGAAATAATAGAAAAAGCGAGAAAATGCGAAGCCTACGGAGCTGAAGTCATACAGATGACAGTGGGACCTGAATTATTCTATAAGTTTCTCCTGACCCTTGAAGAAACCGGATACTTCAACGCATCCCTCTACACACCCTTTGGAATAGCAGGAGTTGAGACATTAGGATATGAACTTGCACTGCAGATGAAGGAAAAGACGGGAAGATTCCCTGATGCTGTTGTCTGTACCAATGCAGGGGGCGGAAACCTTACGGGGACTGCGAGGGGACTTCTGGCTGCGGGAGCAGAAGATACGAAGGTAATAGCTGCATCCGTATCCCTTGAAGGACTCCACATGGCTTCAGATAAAGACTTCAACAGGAAGTCATTTACAACCGGCCACACAGGATTCGGTGTACCATTTACGACAAACCCCGACAGGTCTGACGTTCCAAGATCTGCAGGAAGGCCTTTGAGATATATGGACAGATACGTAACCGTAAGCCAGGGGTCAGTATTTTTCATGACAGAGGCCCTGGCCCAGGTGGAAGGCCTTGAAAGGGGACCTGCAGGAAATACTTCCCTTGCCGCGGCTTTTAAACTGGCACAGGAAATGGATAAGGATGAAATAATAGTGGTTCAGGAAACTGAATACACGGGTGCCGGAAAACACATACAGCCACAGCTTACTTTTGCAGAGGACAACGGAATTGAACTTCTCGTGGGAGACCCTGCAGAAGAAATACCGGGAAAAAATATAATACTCCCTGAAAATGCAGGGATGATCGCAATCACTGATATCGACCTTAATAAACTCAGAAGGTCATCGGTTAAAAATCAGACCGTGGGTAAAGGAATAAACGAAATAGGAAAAGAGGATCTTGAATACCTTTCAGAGGAAACCAATATTTCCCCTGGAGAAGTCCTTGAAATACTGAACGAACTTAATGTTTCACTCATTTAAGGGGGATATATGAAAAGAGAAGACGATTATCTTGTAAGACGGAAACACCTGAAAAATCTCTCAGATGAGGAACTTGAAAAAAGATTCTGGGAAATGTGCGGCAAAATTGTGGATCCTATGATAGACCTTGCGAAAAAGAACACTACACCTTCAATAGAAAGGTCAGTCCTCATGAGGATGGGATTCTCATCCCCTGAAGCTTCTGCCATATGCGATAAGACAATTGAAAAGGGCATGATGGGAAAGGGATGCGGACACCTTGTCTTCAGACTTTCAAGGGAGAAGAATATCCCTGTGAGGGATGCAGGTCTTCTTCTCATGGAAGGGGAAGGATTTGACGAACTTAAAAAAGCCTTCGGAGGTGAAAAATAATGGAATTAAAGCCCAATGAAAAACTCGATGTCCGTGAGCTTTTAAAAGACCTCGACAAATGGGAACCAAAAAGACGCGGCTGGCACTGGAGAAAGACATTCAGTGAACCCATGAAGATCGGTAAATTCACCTACTACGACATGAGTGAAAACCTTAAAAATTCGCAGCCACTTCCTGCGGCAAAGTACTTTGACAATATAGATCCACAGCCAAAGCCAGTCATAACGACTGAAATAGCATCAGGAAGGTTTGAAGACGATGTGAGGCGTATGAGGATGGCTGCCCACCACGGTGCCGACCATATAATGGTAATAAGGACCGCAGGACAGTCTCACTTTGACGGACTCATTGAAGGAACACCCCAGGGTATAGGGGGTATTCCCATAACGAGAAAACAGGTCAGGGCACAGAGAAAAGCCCTGGACCTCATTGAAGATGAAGTCGGAAGACCGATAAACTACCATTCGTACGTATCAGGAGTTGCCGGTCCTGAAATAGCCGTGATGTTTACAGAGGAAGGTGTGAACGGCGCCCACCAGGACCCCCAGTACAACGTCCTCTACAGAAACATCAACATGATAAGGTCTTTTGTCGATGCCGCAGAAGCAAAGTCCATAATGGCATATGCGGACATGGCTCAGATAGACGGAGCACACAATGCCAATGCAACGGCAAGGGAAGCCTGGAAGGTAATGCCGGAACTTTTAGTCCAGCATGCCATAAATTCCCTCTTTTCAGTTAAGAGCGGGATGAAAAAGGAAAATATCTGTCTTTCCACCGTTCCTCCCACAGCTCCACCCGCACCCTGCTTAAGACTCGACCTGCCCTATGCTGTTGCCCTGCGTGAACTCTTCAGGGAATACAGGACCCGTGCCCAGCAGAACACTAAGTACATGGAATCTTCAACGAGGGAAGCCACTGTTACCCACGTTTTAAACCTACTCATTTCACAGCTTACTTCAGCTGACATACAGTCCACCATAACTCCCGATGAAGGAAGGAATGTACCATGGCACATATACAATATAGAAGCATGTGACACGGCAAAGCAGACATTCACAGGACTTGACGGTCTCATGAGGATGGTTTCCCTCAAAAGGGACGAAGATGGTGAATTAAAGGATACTGTGAGGGAACTTAAGGAAAGGGCTATCCTCTTTATGGAGGAGATAGTGGAATCCGGAGGTTATTTCAAGGCAGTTGAAGAAGGTTTTTTTGTGGATTCAGGAAAATACCCTGAAAGAAACGGAGACGGAATAGTGAGAAAAATAGAAGGCGGAATTTCAGCCGGTACAGTCTTTGAAAGGGATGAAGACTACATGGCACCTGTGACTGCCCATTTCGGCTACAACAACGCCCTCCAGTACGGAAAGGACAACGTAAGGGCATCTGAACTCATAGGCGGATGTACCTTTGAAGACAGGAAGAAAATAATCTATGTGGATGAACTCGACGAAACTGACAACGTAAATGTAAGGCTCGAAGAAAAAAAGGACTTCATAGATACATCTCTTATAAAGCCCGAAATGGAATGGAGAGCCGACGGAGTTGTCCACCTTACCATGTTCCTTCCGGCGGATGAAAGGACTGCAGAATTTGCAGGACTTGAAATTGCAAAGAAGATGAACCTTGAAGATGCAGAAGTAATCCACAGGGAAGTAATGCATGAAGCAGAAGGTACGAGGATAGAAATAAAGGGTGTATTCAAAGACTTTATAGATATCAATAACCTTGTGATACCACCGAAACCCGAAGTCATGTCGGACGAAGAAATAAGGCAGGAAATACAGAATAAACCCATGAGGATAGTCTGCGGAACCATAGGCGAAGATGAGCACTCAGTTGGCTTAAGGGAAATAATAGACATAAAGCATGGCGGAATAGAAAAGTACGGCGTAGAATGTGAGTATCTCGGTACTTCAGTACCTGTGGAAAAGATAGTCAATGCGGCGATAGAATTAAATGCTGATGCTATCCTTGCATCGACAATAATAAGCCATGACGATATCCACTATAAGAACATGAAGAAGATTGCGGATCTCTGTATTGAAAAAGGAATCAGGGACAAAGTGATTCTCTGTGCCGGCGGAACCCAGGTATCCAATGAATATGCAGTGGAAGCCGGAATGGACCAGGGATTCGGAAGAGGATCAAAGGGAGTTGATGTGGCGACTTTCTTTGTCAAAAAGAGAAGGGAAATGGAAGGAAGATAATATGAAAACCGATCTCATTGTTGCAGAAATAGGATCCACCACCACCGTGGTGAATGCTTTCCGGGGCCTCGGGGAACACATTGAATTTGCAGGCCAGGGACAGTTCCGCACGACCGTTGCGGAAGGTGATGTCAACATTGGGTTAAAAGGGGCGGTGGACGATTTAAGCAGAAAACTCGGGGAAGAAATAACCTGGGACCATTTTCTCGCATCTTCTTCGGCAGCCGGGGGGCTCAGGATGACTGTACACGGTCTTGTCCACGATATGACAGTAAAGGCTGCAAAGGAAGCGGCCCTCGGTGCCGGAGCCAATATTAAACTTATAACTTCGGGGAGACTCCGGAGGACAGACCTTAAAAAGATTGAAGATATAAAGCCCAATATAATCCTCATAGCCGGCGGGGTTGATTACGGCGAGAGGGATACTGCCATTTACAATGCAGAACTCATTAGAGGAATGGACCTTAAAGTCCCTGTAATCTATGCAGGAAATATTGAAAACAGGGAAGAAATAGAACTCATCTTTGAAGGGACAGATACGGAACTTTATGTTGTGGAGAATGTCTACCCGAGGATCGATGAACTCAATGTGGAACCCACAAGGAAGGTAATCCAGGAAGTCTTTGAAAGAAACATAACCCATGCTGCCGGTATGGAAGAAATAAGAAAGATGGTGGATGGAAATATAATCCCCACACCCGGCGCGGTCATGGAGTCATCCATAATCCTAAGAGAGGAACTCGGTGATCTTATAACTGCGGACATTGGCGGTGCCACGACGGACATTCATTCCGTCTGTGAGGACTCAGATGAAATAAGAAACCTCATGATGGACCCTGAACCTTTGAGCAAGAGGACCGTGGAAGGAGATCTTGGGATGTATGTAAGCCGAATGCATACCGCAGCCCTTTTAACGGACAGGGAACTGAAAAGTGCAGGATTTGAAGACAGGGAAAACTTCATGGAGGCAGTGGAATACTTAAACCCCATACCGGAAGATGATGAAGAGAGAAGGATTGTTTCAGTCCTTGCCCGGAAAGCCCTTTCAGTGGCACTCAAAAGACACTGCGGGGAACTCATACAGTACTTCGGACCTTCAGGGAGAAAAACTGCAGCAAGGGGAAAGGATCTTACCGCAGTAAAAAGTTTTATAGGGACAGGCGGAGTCCTTACACGTATACCTGATAAAAGGGATATAATAAAAAAAGCACTGGCATCGGGAAATGAAACTGAACTCATGCCGGACAAAAATACGGATATTTTTATAGATGAAGACTATATCATGGCTTCAGCAGGGGTAATAAGTCTTAAGTTTCCGGAAGAAGCAAAGATACTCCTTAAAAAGAGCATGAGAATCAAAGATTGAAGAGGTGAAACCCATGAAAAACCCAAGACTTGAAATCGACAGCATAAAACTTAAGGAAAATTCAGAGATACTCGCAGGGATGCTCCACAGGAAAGGAATAACCTGCGCCGCAGTTACAAAGGCATTCTGTGCTATAAAAGAAGCGGCTGAAATCTTTAAGGAAGCGGGGATGGATTTTCTGGCAGATTCACGGGTTTCAAACCTGAAAAAACTAAAAGACATAGATCTTCCAAAACTGATGCTGCGCCTTCCCATGATTTCAGAAGCAGAAGATACAGTGAAATACTCAGATATATCCCTCAATTCTGAAATTGAAACCGTGAGGGTACTGAATAAAGAAGCCGGAAAGCTCAATAAGAAACACGGAGTAATCCTCATGGCGGACCTCGGTGACTTAAGGGAAGGATATCCTGAAGAAGATGACCTTATAAAAGCTGCGGAAGAAATCCTCACCATGGAACACATTGAATTTAAAGGGATAGGTGTGAATCTTACATGTGTCGGTGGAGTCATACCCGATGAAGATAACCTCGGGGAATTAAAGGGAATAAAGGAAAGACTTAAAAGAGAACTCAATACAGACTGCGAAATAGTATCGGGAGGCAATTCATCATCACTTCCCCTCATAATGAAAGGCAGAATGGTTCCGGGTATAAATAACTTAAGACTCGGTGAATCCATACTCCTCGGCAGGGAAACGGCCTACGGCAAAAGAATTGAGGGAACACACGGCGACATATTTACCCTCAGGGCTGAGATAGTGGAATTAAAGACCAAACCATCTGTTCCCAGGGGAAAAAGGGGAGTCAACGCCTTCGGAGAAGTACCGGCATTTAAAGACCGTGGAATGAGAAGGATGGCAATACTGGCCCTCGGAAAACAGGATGCGGAACCCCATAACCTCACACCCATTGAAGACGGTATTGTAATAGTCGGGGCATCATCTGACCATACTGTCATAGATGTCACTGACTATAAAGGAGAGCTTTCCGTGGGTTCAGAAATTTCATTCAGGCCTGACTATGCAGGAATACTTAGACTTACAACATCCCAGTATATTAAAAAGGTTATGGTAGGCAGTGACGGAA
>JBDHVQ010000116.1:0-6443 GCA_039809845.1 Clostridiaceae bacterium
TAAAGTCCCTCAACTGCAAGATATGCAAAACCAACGGCAACGAATCTTGTTGTCATATGTATCCATAATGAAGCCTCACCCCCAATGAAAACTGTTATATGGTCGAGGAGCATAAATACTGCAAGTAATATCTTAAACTGAAATCTATCCATTAATAATCATTCCTTTCTTTAAGCCATTTTATGAAGTAAAAAAAAAGGAAAACTCCCTTTTCTTTCCTTCAATATACATTCTACCGAAGAATCAGGAGCATAAAAATCGGATATAATTACCCTTTCCTTACAATATTGTAGGAGAATAAAAAATAATTACATTTATTTTTTCAGATTTTATGTTCTCATCGTTAGTCAGCTTATATGAAAGAAAAAAGGGGAATATAGTTTGAATAACTTGGAGACCACCTTCTTTGTTATGCTTAACTTATAGGCATAATATCTGAAAGTGGTCTCTTGTATGTTTTAATAATATTAAATTCAAAAATGAAGAAGGCGAAAATACTAACAGGCTGTATCCCTCTTCTCACCTTACAAAACACACACTGAGGTAACCTTAAATCATTATCTTATCTCTAGTGTGTTGATTCATACTCCCAAGGCATTTATTAAACCCTCAATACTGGAGTATACTTTTATATTTTGATTCTTTTGCTGTCAATTTTTCTTCTTCGATAGCTGTACTTGTAAGATCATTAGGTTTGTCTGATTTTAAATATTTTTATCCCAATTAACTTTTCTGCAATCTTTTGCTGTTTAATAAGTTCCTTTAATCAATTTTTGGTTCAACCTGTGGTTCACTTAACGGCAAAAATTCATATTGCCGCTACGGATTGCCAAGATCAAGATACATTCCCGATTAATTCGATTTATGAACAATATCACAGGAAGTATTCACTATCTCTGCTGCTTGTAAATTAACTTTATGATATACGTATGGGGATTTAAAAATATCAGGAAATTTATTTTTGGATAGAATGATGCACTCAATGTGCCGGTATATCTGCATTTTAGAGGTATGAAAAAAGAATAATGATTATAATCTGAGGTATGGAATTGCTCCATTCTGATATAATGAATCATAAGAAAAATTATAAAAGGAAAAATGTTTATGGTTATAAAAAATATACTTGGAATTACAAATTCCTCAGAATTGTCAGAAACTGAAGAAAGGATAAGTAAAAGAAAAGCGGCAGAACTTTTTGATAAGGATCTTCTCAAAGACATTGAACCCGGAAGTCTTGAGTCGCTGAAATCAATCCATAAATACTTGTTCGGTGAAATTTATGATTTTGCGGGCTGCGTTCGTGATGTTGACATATCTAAGGGAAATTTTAGATTTGCCCCTGCTATTTATCTTGAAGAAGCATTAAGAAAAATTGAAAAAATGCCTCAAGGGAATTTTGATCAAATAGTAGAGAAATATGTCGAAATGAATGTCGCCCACCCATTCATGGAAGGAAACGGCAGGTCTATGCGAATATGGCTTGATGAGATTCTAAAAAAAGAAATAAGTAAAGTAATTGACTGGAGTTCGGTGGATAAAAATGAATATCTTCTGGCCATGGAAAGAAGCCCTGTAAGAGACCTTGAAATAAAACATATTTTAAAACAGGCACTCACTGACGAAACGGAGAACCGTGACATGTATATGAAGGGAATTGACTATTCATATTTTTACGAAGGATATGATATTTATAAAACCAAAGATTTATAATTTTTCGTTTAAATTATATTAGTACTCCTGTAATAGTCAGTAATTCTTTTAAAATGGACATAAGAATTACTTTATTTCCAAACCTGTCATTTATTACTCGTGGTAAACTTTATCAGAAAAAAAAGAACCGTCACCGGTTCTCTTTTTTTAATGGTTATTGTCTGTCAACTAGATTATTTCCACATTGACTCTTTTGTTTTCCTTGACTGAAGAAGCCTTTACAAGAGTTCTTATCGCTCTTGCAATCTTTCCCTGCTTTCCGATTACTTTCCCCATGTCTTCCTGGGCAACCTTTAATTCGAATATGGTGGTGTCACCTTCGTTTCTTTCAGTGACTCTCACCTGTTCAGGGTTATCTACCAGAGACCTGGCGAGAAATTCAACCAATTCTTTCATTTTTTATTTTTCCCCGGGAATTATCCCTGTACTTCTTCTGCTACAGTTTCTTCTGTAACTTCTTCTGGGTTTTCTGTAACTTCTTCAGTTGCTTCTTCAGCAGGTCCTGCAGGCTTGTTCTTTCTTCTTTCAGCTATCATGGCATCGAGCTTTTCCTGTCTGTAGGAATCAGCCTTTGCCTTCTTTTCCCAGTTCTTTTCAGTCTTTTCTATGATTCCTTCTGATTCAAGAAGGTAAGTTACAACGTCTGTAGGCTGAGCACCCTTTGCTATCCATGCTTTTGCCTTTTCAGCGTCGATCTTTATTTCCTTGGGTTCAGATACAGGATTGTAGTATCCTATTTCTTCGATGAATCTTCCGTCTCTTGGTGCCCTTGAATCTGCTACGACAACTCTATAAAAAGGTGCCTTCTTTGATCCCATTCTTCTTAATCTTAACTTAACTGCCATTTCTTCTTTCCTCCGTATTTAACGTTTATATAGGAACTGCCTTAAAAGGGCAGTTTACCAAACAATCCTTTTTTCTTTCCGGTTGTGCCCATACCCGGTATCTGTCCGCCGAACTTCTTCATCATCTTCTTTGATTCTTCCATTCCCTTTATGAGTTTGTTGACATCGGAAACCTGGACACCGGCTCCCTTTGCAATTCTCTTTTTCCTGGAATTATCTATCACTTTAGGGTTTTTCCTCTCCCTCGGTGTCATTGAAAAGATTATTGATTCATTCTTTTTCAGTGACTTTTCCCCTTCCGAGAGGTCCATTCCCTGCAGTGCCTGTTTATTCATTCCGGGAATCATTTCCATTATCTTTGTAAGAGGTCCCAGTTTTTTCATCTGGTTCATCATTGTGAGATAATCATTGAAATTGAATTCCCTGTTCATCATCCTCTCGCCGAGAGCCATTGCCTCGTCCTCATCGATGGCTTCCTGAGCCTTTTCGATAAGTGACATGACATCTCCCATGCCGAGGATTCTTGAAGCCATTCTCTCAGGGTGGAAGGGTTCGATGTCGTTCATCTTTTCCCCGGTACCTGAGATCTTTATTGGTTTTCCTGTTATTTCCCTTATGGAAAGCGCAGCTCCACCCCTTGTGTCACCGTCGAGTTTTGTAAGTATCACTCCAGTAATGTCGAGCTTTTCATCAAAGGATTCAGCGACATTCACTGCATCCTGACCTGTCATGGCATCGAGGACCAGGAGTGTTTCCCTTGGGTTTACCGCTTCCTTTATCCCCTTTAATTCATCCATGAGGTCTTCATCAATGTGGAGTCTTCCCGCAGTATCTATAATAAGGAAGTTGCTTCCGTTTCTCTTAGCCTCTTCAACCGCTTCCTTTGCAATGGTCACAGGACTTACCCCGTCACCCATGGAAAATACAGGAACATCTATTGATTTACCCACAACTTCAAGCTGCTTTATGGCCGCAGGCCTGTATACGTCACAGGCTGCAAGCATGGGTTTTCTGTTTTTCGTCTTACGCATATAAAGGGCGAGCTTTCCGGCCATGGTAGTCTTACCGGCACCCTGAAGCCCAACCAGCATATAAACTGTCATGCCGGAGTCCCTTAAATCAAGTTCCGGTGATTCACCGCCCATTAGGGCTGTCAGTTCATCGTGGACAATTTTTACAACCATCTGGCCCGGGGTAAGACTTTTCATTACATCTTCGCCCTTTGCCTTCTCAGTGACATTTTTTACAAAGTTTTTGACAACTTTAAAGTTGACGTCGGCTTCAAGAAGGGCAAGCCTTACTTCCCTCATCGCTTCCTTTAAGTCAGCTTCACTGATGGTGCCCTTACCCTTAAGCTTTTTCATCGCCTCCTGGAGTCTGTCCCCCAGATTTTCAAAAGCCATGGCAATTCCTCCTAAAGGCTCTTAATAAGCCCGGTTAATTCAGGATCTTCATATTCATCTGCCTTTGTCAGCAGCTTTTCTCTGATGTCCCTGATTCTTTCAGCTTCTTTTTTAAGCCCCAGCTTCTCTTCGTATTTTATAAGCTGCTGGGATGTTCTTTTTATAGTGTCATGGATTGCCTGCCTCGATATTCCGTTTAAATCAGCTATTTCACCAAGTGAGAGATTTTCATCAAAATACATCTCCATGATTTTTGACTGCTTGTCCGTAAGAAGGTTTCCGTAGTAATCCATGAGTAGTGATGTGTAAAGTCTTGTTTCCATATCTTCACCACCTGCAAGAAGAATAATATAACACAGAAAAGAAGGTGTCAAGTATTTTTACTTAACACCCTCAGAATTTTTCTTAAAAAATATTTCTCATGACCTTAAAATCACTGAACTTCCATGGTTTCATGAGATTCAAGGACTATGATTTATTCTGTTTCTTCTGTTTCTTACGGTCATCCATCACTAATATACTTTGATAATTCATGCTTCTTATGTCTGATTATTATTTTTAATTTTTAAGGTTTAATCCTCTGTCGGTTTATCAGAGTATTTAAGACTTACTGTAAATCTTCCCCGTCTTCTTCCTCTTCATCGAGGAGAAGTTCTGCAAAGTCATCCGGATCAAAGGGATAAAGATCATCTATTCCTTCTCCGAGTCCTATGTATTTTACAGGGACATCGAGGAGTTTTTTAATTGAAAGGACTACCCCGCCCTTTGCTGTACCGTCGAGCTTTGTAAGGATTATTCCATTTATTTCGGCAACTGACTTGAATTCCTTGGCCTGAGTTATTGCATTCTGTCCTGTTGTCGCATCGAGGACAAGAAGAGACAATTTACTGGCTTCAGGATATTCCCTGTCTATTATCCTGTTGATTTTCTCAAGTTCAGCCATGAGGTTCTTCTTGTTGTGGAGTCTTCCCGCAGTATCGATCAGGAGGACATCAGCTCCCCTTGCCTTTGCTGCAGTCAAAGCATCAAATACAACTGCTGCTGGGTCAGATCCTTCCTGATGCTTAATTACATCCACTCCGGCTCTTTCACCCCAGAGGGCAACCTGGTCTATGGCAGCAGCTCTGAATGTATCCGCAGCTGCTATTATAACCTTTTTGCCGTCTTCCTTGAATCTGTAGGCGAGTTTTCCAACCGATGTGGTTTTGCCCACGCCGTTTACTCCTATAATAAGAAATATTACGGGGAACCTTGCAGGTTCCTCGTCGTAATGGGTCAGGTGTTCAGCTATGACTTCGCCCAGTGCATCCTTGATCTTTGAAGGGTCGTTTATTCTTTCCTTCAGTATCTTGTCCTTAAGTTTTTCTATTATCTCAGATGATGTTTCCATTCCTATATCCGATGAAATGAGGACTTCCTCCAGTTCATCGTACATGTCGTCATCTATGGTTACTGTCAGGGAAAATACTTCATTAACCCTTTCTGTAAAAGTTTTCCTGGTCTTTTCAAGTCCTTTTTTAAGACTTCCGAAAAAATCTGCCATTTTTTCACCCCGTTAATGTGATTATTTTTAAGTTTCTGTCTTATAGAAAAATATGTCCTGACGTTTGATATTATACGTTGTTTATCAGTTGTTTTATTCAGTATCCTATCCGTCATTTCTCTTTACGTTTTATCCGTCATTATAATTATATACGGGATTGGCAGGCCAGAACCTTTTTTAAGTTAATAATGAGTACAGAATATTAAGTTTATGTACAGGTTAAGTCGTTTCCTTTTCAAGATTTACAGAAACTATCTTGGAAATACCCTTTTCTTCCATGGTAACTCCGTACATGATGTCAGCAGCCTCCATTGTGCCTTTTCTGTGGGTTATGAGGATGAACTGTGTCTCTCCTTTGAATTCACGAAGAAAATCCGCATATCTGTAGACATTGGCATCATCAAGGGCCGCTTCAATCTCATCGAGGATACAGAAAGGCGATGGTTTCATCCTTAAAATCCCGAATGTCAGGGCAATTGCAGATAAGACCTTTTCCCCTCCGCTCAGTAAACTGATATTCTGAAGTTTTTTACCGGGTGGCTGTACGTGTATATCGATGTTCCCTGTAAGTTCATCCCCTTCTCCGAGGATAAGTTCTGCCGTTCCTCCCCCGAAGAGCTGCCTGAAAGTCTCCCTGAAGTTTTCAGATAAAATACTGAAGTTTTCACGGAAGAGCTTTCTCATGTTTCCTGTCATTTCTCTGATTAAGGAAGTAAGTTCATCCCTTGCTTTTAAAAGGTCATCCCTCTGGGTTGTCAGGTGTTCGTAGTGTCCGGAAACAGTGTAGTATTCTTCTATTGATGCAGTGTTAATAGTTCCAAGGGAAGTAATCTGTCCTTTAAGATACGAAATTCTTTTTGCCGCAGCTTCGGGAGATTCTATTTCAGTTACAAGATCCCTGGCTTCAGCTACGGTGAGGTTTAAACCCTCGTTTAATTTAAG
>JBDHVQ010000117.1:0-6441 GCA_039809845.1 Clostridiaceae bacterium
TTGAGTCTTATAACATATTCCGAATCAAATTCTTCGAACACTTCATATGCTGCAGGCGTTGCAAATCCCGAATCTCCCCTGAAGAGCACAGAGGAGATAACAAGAGACTTTTCAAGTCTTGTCATAAGTTCCCTGACATAGTTATCCACACCTTTTGATGTATACTGACTTCCTTCCCTTAAGTGGGAGAACAGCTGAAGTTTTGTGACAGCATCATAAGCAACTAAAGGATGGTATCCGGTGGTTCCGTAGTGTGTGTTATAGCTTGATTTTTCCTGTTTACCGAAAGTGTCAAAATGAGTTGAATCAATTTTTATAGAAATAAATGTCCCGGACAATTATATCGAAGTTGTCGAAATCAGTTCTCTAGAAGGTAAGCTTCATAAGATAACATTTGAATCCAATCACCTAATAAAAAATGATAATCCTATCGAAAAAGCTTTCAGTAAATTAAGTTTTGTCAAAATGGATATTCTTATTCAAATTGAACTTTTCGATGAATTAGAAAATTTCATAACAAAAAAAGATTTGATAACAGATTATAAAATTCGAGATTTAAAAGAAGCAATTAAAACATACAGAAGCAATAATACTTCACCAGACGAAAATTGCCTGTATTCGATAAAAATGAAATATTAAAACTCAATTGTTAACCCACTTACTTTACAAAATAGTAAATGGGATTTCTAACAACTTATCTCCCTTCAATTGATATTGATGTTATTTTTGATGTTGTAATTATTTCATATAACAATTTGGAAAGTTGGGTCATACAACTTATCTCGCAGCATCCGGACTGGGCATTTTATTTTTTCTCAAATAATTCCCTTGATAATATAAGCCTATTGGGTATTATTTATTGGAGGCAAAAAATTTAATAACATACTTAGACCGATTAACAGCTTACACCTTTCTTGTTTTTTATATAATAAAAGACCGCTGTACAGGTTATTGTCAGATGCCTGTCAGCAGTCTTTTTTATTTAAACGGTATAGTCTCCGGCAGCGGATTTTTCTATAAGTGGTCTTATTACATTTAAAACTTTTTCAACATGGTATGGTGATACCTGGTATGCATCCATGTCTTCCCTTGAGTCAAACCTCGTCTGAAGAATTACGTCGTAGTTTCTGTCTTCACTGATTTCATTTATTCCGACTTCAAGTTCCTTAAGCTGGGGAATATTGTTTTCCATTGATTTTAAAACTTCTGCAACAAATCCGATCTTATCCTTCTCTTTTATCTTAAAGAGAACAACATGTACAAACATCTGCGCCACCGTCCTTTTTTGGTTTTTTACTGTACTGCAGACACTATTCCAAGAGCTGCAATATCGCCGTCTGAATCATACACCCTTACTTCATTGTTGAAGTGGGTCTTTGATGTTTCTATGGCTTCCACTTCCACCGAGAATCTGTGTTCAGGCTGTATGGGCTTGATATACTGCAGTGAAATACTGTTGATTTCAGTATAGAGGTTCCTGTTTTTAAATACAATTGAGGAACACTTTGTTATCAGCATGGAGAGAAAAGACCTCGACATGGTACCTAAAGGATCGAGCATTTCACCTGTTACCTTACCAGTAAAGTAGTACTTCCTGTTTTTTTCTTCCATGGTAAAGGTCTCAAGGATTCTGTCTTCAATGGTCCTTGAGGTTTTATGCTGTGTGTATTTTTCTTTGAGACCTTTCAGTACATCTCCCCTTGCAATGACACCGACTATCCTGTCACCTTCCGTTACGGGAATAAGATCTATTCCTTCCCATTCCATGACGTGGGCAGCATAGGCTACTGTGGTCTTGGGGTTTACTTCGACTGGTTTTCTCATATATTTTTCGATATTTTCGTCCCCGTCTTTTCCTATGGCATCCTTGGGACCTATTATTCCCACAAGTTTTCCCCGGTTGTCCACCACGGGAAATTTATCGTGGTTTGTCCTTTCAAGGGCAGTCTTCCAGGAGTTGATGGTATCGTCTGCTTTTAAAACAACGGGATTCCTGCTTAATATATCCGATACATAGAGTATTCTCTGTCTTATGAGGTTCTGTGAAATAGCCCTGTTGATAAGAGTCGCTATGGTGAAGGTATCGTATGAAGATGAAATCAGCGGAATATCAGCCTTGTCTGCCATTTCCCTGATTTTTTCAGTTGTATCGAAACCTCCGGAAATAAGTACTCCGCTGTTGTTTTTAAGAGCAAGCTGCTGAGCAGCTTCCCTGTTTCCGACAATGAGGATTCCTCCGGGTGTTATGTATTTTTTTATGGCATCGAGTTCCATGGCGCCTATGATGAATTTAAACACGGGCTTGTCCATCCCCTTTTCGCCCCCGAGAAGAGTTCCGTCGACTATCTTTAATATATCCCTGTAGGAGAGGTTTTTTATCTTTTTTTCCTTGGGACTTTCAACCCTTACGGTTCCTGCCCTTGGAAGAGTCCTGAGATATCCTTCCTCCTCACATTCCTTGATGGCTTTGTATGCAGTCCCCTCGGAAACCTTAAGTTCCCCTGCAATACTCCTAACGGAAAGTTTTTTGCCTATTTCAAGATTCCTTATGTAGTCGACGACAATATGTACCTTTGCCATCAGTCATCCCCCTTTGAAAGTTCCCCTGCTATCTTTTCTATTTTCCTCAGCCTGTGGTTGACCCCTGATTTTCCCACAGGCGGGTCGAGCATTTCTCCCAGTTCCTTCAATGAAAGATCAGGGTACTGCAGTCTTTTTTCTGCAATTTCCCTTAAGTTTTCGGGAAGCCTCTGAAGACCGTACTCTTCACTGATCTGTTTTATGGATTCAACCTGTCTTACTGATGCATTGACTGTTTTGGAAAGATTGGCCGTCTCACAGTTAACTATCCTGTTGATCCTGTTTCTCATGTCTTTCATGACTCTTGTGTTTTCAAATTCAAGGAGAGCTGTATGGGTACCTATTACAGTCAGTACATCCGCTATGCCTTCACCGTCCTTGATGTATACAACCTGGGAGCCTTTTCTTTCTATTATTCCCGCCTTGATATCCCATCCTGAAAGGAGATCCTTAAGATCTTCAGCATATTCAGGGGAACGTGTTACAAATTCCATGTGATACTGTTTTTCCGGATCTGACACAGTTCCTGAACCTAAAAAAGTTCCGGCAAGATATGCCCTTTTAACATTCTCATCCTGCCTGAAGCGGTATGGGACAGATGCATCAAGTACAATGCCGTCTTCAGTCTTTGCAAGAATTCCGCACTTTATTAAAAATTCACGGGTATCCTTCATTTCATCGAAGGAAATAATGTATGAATTCCTCTTTTTCAGCGTGACGCCGCGGCTTATATAAACTTTAAGTTCAATGCCGAGCTTTTCCTTTGCGTTTCTGAAAAGAAATCTTGCGGTCGCAGCATTTTCGGTGATAATCCGGAATTTAAGCTTCATCCCCGAAGAGATTGACATGGTTCCTGATACCTTCATGACAGCAGCGAGAAGACTTAAAAATTCCTCTTCTGAATATTCCATATTTCTAAGTAATTCTGACTTTACCATCCCAGAATAAGACATCTCATTCCACTTCCTTTGGCCTGTTCCGGAAAATTTATCTGACTCAATTATATTTCTCAAACAACTTGGTTTGTTTCTTTTGTTCCATGATAATTATAACAGATGGAAAATAAAGTTAATACACTTATTAACAATTATGGTCTGCATCTGTTATTTTCCTGTTATTTCCTATCAGCAATATCACCACTCATGAATTACTGAGCAAATTAAAAATCCAGCTTCAACAACGAAAAGCTGGATTCCTTATATTTATTATACTTTTCCCGTCCGGATTGAATCTTTAAAGAACCGTCCCCCTGAATATTCCTGGCATCTTTTCATGATTATTTTCATTGATCTTTTCTTTGATCTTTTCTTTTATCTTTTGATTAATCTTTTCCGGTTTTACCGCCTTGGGGGATAAATCTTTCTGTCAGTCAAGAGTCTTTTCAGGTTCCTCCCGGATCATCCTTTCCCTGTATCTTTTCTTTTCCCTCGCAAGCAAGTATTCAAGGGCTGACATCTTACCTTTGTCTGCAGAGACATCGATTATAAGATCGGAGAGGAGTCCTGCAAGTTTTTCAGGGTCGTGTCTCACTGTGTCAGGTCCTATACTCATAATGTCGCCTTCAACAATCTTAACTCCCATTTTTTCAACTTCTGATCTGTCGAGGATGACTTCCTTTGCACCGGTTCTGGTGTAAAGTCCCAGAGCATAGCTGTCACTTAATGCCCTTGAATTTACAACAACATAGTCTATCTTTTTAAGTTCTGTTTTTTCCATTATTGCCCTTAAGTGCCCCGATACGGTATACCCATCGGTTTCACCGGGCTGGGTAAGAATATTGCAGACATAGATTTTAAGTCCGCTGCTCTGGCTTATTGCCTTTGAAACATCGCTTATCATAAGATTCGGAAGTACACTGGTATAAAGACTTCCAGGTCCCATTATGACCGCTTTGGCATTTGCAATTTCAGTCAGGACATTGTCGGTAGCCCTGACCTTTTCAGGAAGGACCTTAAGGGAAATGATTGGATTTTCCTCAGAAGAAGAAATGCCTATTACAGATTCTCCGCTTATGACAGAGCCGTCCAGTAAGGTTGCTTCGAGCCTTAAATCATCGAGGGTCACAGGCAGTACCTTTCCTGTTACCGCAAGGACAGATGACATTCTTGAAACTGCATCCTCAAAATTATCCGAAATACCGTTCATGGCAGCTATGAATAGATTTCCGAAACTCTGCCCTTTGAGATTCCCTTCCCTGAACCTGTACTGCATGAGGTCTTCCATAAGTTCATCGGTATTTGCAAGGGCAACCAGACAGTTTCTTATATCCCCTGGAGGAAGTATCCCCATTTCATTTCTCAGTGTTCCTGAACCGCCCCCGTCATCTCCCACAGTTACGACGGCAGTGATATTGGAAGTGTAGTATTTAAGTCCCCTGAGCATGGTGGAAAGGCCTGTGCCTCCTCCTATCGCCACGATTCTCGGACCGTTTATCTGCATCTTCTTTTCTACCATGTAGCTGTTGACTTCCCTTGATTCCTTGTCGACAAAAACCATGCCTTCATCCACGAGGGTTACAAAGCTCTTCATACCCTCACTTATGGAAATATAAATTATGAAGATTCCCGATGCTATGAGAAGTCCGAAATAAAGCATGTAGTTCATGGAAAACATCCTGTTTCTCATCATTTCAACAATGCCCTGTATGAGGAGGATTATTCCAAGAAACCCCGCCGCAATCCATCTTTTTATCATGAGACCGGGTTTCAGCCATTCCTTTATGGTTTTAAACATCAGACAATCACCTACACTTTCAGCCTTGCTTCCCTTACATCCTCATCCCTGTCCCTGTGATATGCGGTTGCATGGTATCCCCTCTCCCTTAGAAGCCTTGCAGTCTCTTCAGTAATGGCAACGGATCTGTGCCTTCCCCCTGTACATCCGATACCTATTATTAGCTGCCTTTTTCCTTCGTCTATATAATGGGGAATCAGAAATTCCATCATGTCAGTTTCTTTTTTGAGAAATTCCCTGGTAACGGGATTTTCAAGAACGAAGTCCCTCACCGGCATGTCCGTCCCTGAAAGGGGCCTTAATTCATCTATATAGAACGGGTTTTCTATGAACCTTACATCAAATATCATGTCGCAGTCCACGGGAACTCCGTATTTGAACCCGAAGGATACCACATTTACAGTAATTGCATTTTCGCTCTTTTCATCATTTCTGAATTTCTTCTTGATGGTTTCCTGGAATTTTCTTAAAGTAAGTCCGGTAGTATCAATTATAGTATCGGCACGCTTTCTTATGGGTGAGAGAATCTTCCTTTCCTTCTGTATACCGTTCAAAAGCCTTTCCCTTGAAGATAAAGGATGGACTCTTCTCGTCTCTTTGAACCTCGTCACTATTTCTTCATCAGAGGCATCGAGGAACAGTATTTCAAATTCTATGTTTTTCGCATGGAGTTCATCCATGGATTCTTCAATCCCCTCAAAAAATTTCCCGGACCTTATATCCATGACAAGGGCAACATCCGAGAATTTACCCTCGGTAGATGATATGACATCCACAAATTTAATGAGAAGACTTGGAGGAAGATTGTCCACAACATAGTAGTTCATGTCTTCAAAGACCTTTACAGCCTGAGATTTTCCGGCACCTGACATGCCTGTAATAATAACAAAACGCATTATTCCCACCTCCGGTATTTACCCTTTGATTATATCAGACTTTTATTCACCTTTTAAAACCTCTGAAACTCCACAAACACTTTCTCACCTATATTCCTTATATTTCTCCTGATATATACAGTAATCCAGTCAGTATTTTACCCTTGGATTCAAACCTTTTTCTGTCTTTTCATTCCTGTTCTTTCAGTTCTTTCAGTTCTTTCAGTTCTTTCAGTTCTTTCAGTTCTTTCAG
>JBDHVQ010000118.1:0-6374 GCA_039809845.1 Clostridiaceae bacterium
AAACCAAAGCTAAAACAAAAATCAAATCCAAATCAACATCAGAAATCACAAGTTAAATCCCTGGATATATGGTTGTTAAAGGTACAAAACCTTATAGATAAAAATAAATGCAAAAATAATATGAATAAATCTTAAAAAGGAAGTATAATGTAAAAAGTAATTGAATGAATGGGGATGGGGGCTGATTAAAGCAGTAATTTCATAGAAACATATGTGTATACCTGGGATTTACGGAAACTAAAAAAAATTAAAAAGAGGTAAAAATGAAATTATTGTTAATGGCAGTAAGTATAATACTTACTGTGATTCTGACGCTCTACTGCAGAAAAAAGTATAAGCTTACCAAGTATCAGATGTTCCTTTTCATCCTTCTAGTGTTTTTCTGGTCTGCTGTAAATATCATAAAATCATACAGAAAATCATATGCAATCCAGCCGGTTGACGTAGGGGGACTTGCCCTGGGTGCCGTTGCCGCATCCAACATTGCAGCAGCCTACGGACTTATATCCATGTTCATGAGGTTTCCGGTATTCTACATTTCAGACTTTTTAAAATCAAGAAAAGCCATGTTCTTTATTGGAGGGTTTTCTCTCCTTATAACTTCGGCATGGGTAATTTTCAGTCCTTCCTACGACAGTCTTTACTGGTCTTCTGTTGCGATGGGACTTGGAGCTTCAATGCTCTCGTTTTTCAATGTCATCTTCTCTGAATCTTTCAGTGAAGATCAGGCGATGATTTCGGTATCCATACTTTCCATCGCTCCTCTTCTGGCAGAATTCATAATGTCACCGTTTCAGTATTTTGCAACCCAGAATCCTGTAAGGGATTATCCGTTCATGTGGAAGACTGCACTCGTACTGTCATTTGCATCGATTGTTATGATGATGTTCTTTAAGGAAGATAAGAGAACGGTCAGAAAAATGGATTTAGAATCCCTGAAAAGAGTTGTAAAACACAGGGAACTGTGGGTATACGGAATAGCAGGTATTCTTGTAAGTCTTATAAGATTTGCAATAACAGGATCCAATCTTGTGACCTATGTCCAGTCTCCTTTTATCGGAATGAGTCCCTTCCTCGTGGCTTACATAGATTTTATATATTCAACGGCGCAGCTTATTGCGGGAGTCATGGCAGGACTTTACCTTGCAAAGAGAATAGGCTTAAGAAATACTCTTCTTGCAGGACTTCTGCTTTCAATAGGATTCAATATTATACTCCTTGTAACAAGTAACCCTCAGCTCATCTTCATATCCTATATGATTTCAGGATTTGGTTATGGACTTACATATAATTCCCTCATAGGACTTGCCCTTCAGCCCTATGAAAAAAGAGACAGGGAAATGAGCATGGGTATTTTCCAGACTATGTTTTCCATAGGAATATTCTACGGAGACAAAATCTATGCCTACATACAGAATTTCATCCCTTCAGATATGCCTGAAGAACTGATGTACAGGAGAATATTCTTCATTATCCTGATTATCAGTATAGTAATGGCAGTTATTATTCCTCTTATCATTCCAAGGGAGAAAAAGAAGCTGACAGAAACTGCTGTTTAAAGAGACAGGTTTTTCGCAATGAACATACAGAAGAGTTCCCAAAATCAAAATAACTTAAAAAACTTAAAAATATTTCAGCATATCAGTAAACCGGAACATAAGCCATATTTGGTTAATGTTCCGGTTTTTGGTACAATTATCTGTGTATTTTAAATAAACAGAATAATTCATACCCCAATAAAAATAAATCAGAATCAAAGCACTTAATCTGATCCGATCACTACAGAGCGAAACAGATAAAACTGAAAAGAACCAGAACAGAACGGAATATCATATATAAAAATAAAATCACATTAATGGAAATGATGGAGTCTTGAATGAATATACTTGTTACAAATGATGACGGAATAGATGCAAAGGGAATAATGATACTTGCAAAGGCAGCAAGGGAATTCGGGGAAGTGACTGTTGTTGCCCCTGAATCCCAGCAGTCCGCAGTATCACAGGCTATAACCATATCGAGGAAACTGAATCTTACTGAGGCCCGTGGTTTTTTAAAAGGAGTTGATGCCTACACCGTTGACGGAAAGCCTGCCGACTGCGTGGGGAGGGCTTTGAGGAGAATGGGGCTTCAGCCTGATATCGTATTTTCAGGAGTCAATGAAGGAGCCAATATAGGAAGGGACATACTTTATTCAGGAACTGTAGGGGCATGCTTTGAAGCTGCCGCCCACGGGGTGCCCTCTGTTGCCTTTTCAACCGACAGGAACCACTTTGAAATTGTTGAAAGGGAAATAACAGGAATAATTAAATTCATCCTTTCAAGAAAACTTGCAGAACCCGGTATAGTTGTAAATGTGAATTTCCCCCAGGCGCAGTTCGGCGCCTCAAAGGGAGTTGTATTTACGAGCCAGGGGAGGTCTGAATTTGCAGGGTCCTATAAAGACTACGATACAAGAAACAAGGTTACGAGGGAAGAAGACAGGGAATCAGATATGATGGCTTTTGAGAACGGATATATTTCAATTTCGCCCCTGACACTCAACAGGACCGACAGGGAATTATTAAATTACTGGAAGGATGAGGTGAGATAGATATGTACGGAGAATGGAAAGAAGTCAAGATAATCATTCCGAGGGAACTTACAGACCTTGCCGAAGGCATTCTTTATTCACTGGATATCAAAGGTCTATCAGTTGAAGATCCCCAGGATATACTGGACAGGAAGGCGGGACCCACTACATGGGATTTTGCCGACATCAATATATTCAGGGATGGTCCTGATAAGGCGGTCATAAAATGCTATATCCCCGATAATGAGGAAGCATCTGAGAAAATAAAATACATTGAAGATTCCTTTATGAATCTAATGGAAGAAAACTGTCCCGGAAAAGATTATTCGGTCGAGACAATAAAAATACATGAAGAAGACTGGGCAAACAGCTGGAAGAAGCACTATAAACCCATAAGAATCGGTAAAAACCTCGTCATAAGACCTACATGGGAGAAATACGACAAAAAGGACGGGGATATTATAATTGAAATGGATCCCGGCATGGCTTTTGGTACTGGTACCCATGAAACCACGAGGATGTGCATGGAAGCCCTTGAAGAATACGTAAAACCGGGAGACATGGTGACAGACGTAGGTACAGGTTCAGGTATTCTTGCAGTCACTTCATCACTCCTTGGTGCAGGGGAAGTCACAGCCGTCGACCTTGATCCTGTTGCAGTGGATTCTGCAAAGATCAATATGAAGCTCAATAAAGCGGAAAATATGAAGGTTTTATACGGCAACATGACAGAAGTTGTCGAAGGCAAGGCAGATATTGTGGTTGCAAATATAATAGCCGATATTATTATCCTCATTGCAGATGATATAGAAAGGGTTTTAAAACCAGGCGGTATTTTCATTTCTTCAGGCATCATCGACTTCAGGCTTCCTGAAGTCAGAGAAAAACTCATTTCAAAAAACTTTGAAATAATGGAAGAAAAGAATGAAAATGACTGGAGATGCGTGGTCGCTAGGCTTAAAGAATAACAGAAAAGAGCAGATTAGATATGCATAAATTTTTCACAGAAGATATTAAGGACGGATATGCTTATATAACAGGAGAAGATGTAAGACATGCATGGAAGGTATTAAGACTTAAGGCCGGTGATGAAGTGGAACTCAATAACCTTTCGGGTACTGAATATACAGGTGTCCTAGAAGAAATTACCAAGGACAGGGTTTCAGTAAAGATAACCGGTGAGAGTGAAAAAGGGAATGAAAGCCCCTTTGAAATCACTCTTTTCCAGGGAATCCCAAAGGGACAGAAAATGGAACTCATCTGTCAGAAAGCCTGTGAATTAGGTTGTGTAAGAGTAGTACCCCTTATTACTGAAAGGGTTATTCCCGACGCTGGAAAAGAATACAGAAAACTCGACAGACTGAAAAGGATAATTCTCGAAGCCAGCAAGCAGTCCAAGAGAAGCAGGATAATGGAGATAACAGAACCCATATCCATTGATGAAATTGAAAATACAAAGGATTTAGCCGATATACTTATCGTTCCCTATGAAAATGCAGAGGGGAAAGGGATAAAAAGTATCGGAGGAGTAATTGAGAATGCTGAAAGTGCAGGTATTGTCATAGGTCCCGAAGGTGGATTTGAGGAAGAAGAAATCAAATACCTTGAAAAAACCGGAGCCCATATAGTGACCCTGGGACCCAGGATTTTAAGGACTGAAACTGCGGGAATGGCGGTAATGTCGGTGCTTCAGTATATAAGAGGAGATTTTGGTGGGAAAGTATAAGGCAGCTTTTGAGACCCTTGGCTGCAGGGTGAATATATACGATACAGAGTCAATGCAGGCTCTTTTTAAAAAAGACGGATATGAGATAGTCCCCTTCGGTGAAAAGGCAGATGTATATGTAATAAATACATGCACAGTAACAAACCAGGGTGATAAAAAATCAAGGCAGATGATTAAAAGGGCTAAAAAACTCAATGAAGATGCCGTCATATGTGTTGTTGGATGCTATGCACAGGTTGCAAGAGAAGAAATTGAAAAGATGGAAGAAGTATCCGTAATTTTAGGTTCGAGGAATAAATCCCTTAGTGTAAGTGCTGTAAACAGAGCACTGGCAACGGGTGAAAAGACCATCGAAGTTTCGGAAGTCTTAAAGGACGATGTATTTGAGGATCTTGGAATTGAAGACACCAGTGAGCACACCCGTGCATTTTTAAAAATCCAGGATGGATGCGGAAGATTCTGTTCCTACTGCATGATTCCATATGCCAGGGGCAAAAGTGTAAGCCGGGAGAGAAAAAAGATACTTAGTGAAATCAGGGCACTCAAGGAACACGGCTTTAAAGAAATCATCCTCTCCGGGATACATTTAGCTTCATGGGGAAATGATTTTATAAAAGCTGATGCAGAAGAAAAAAAGATGAATGGCGAAGGCATACTTTTAAGTAAAAAGGAAGAGCCCTCAGGACTCCTTGACCTTCTTGAAGACATAGAGACGATAGAGGGAATTGAAAGAGTGAGGATCGGCTCCATTGAACCAATGTTCTTCGATGAGGAAGGAACCAAAAGAGCAGCGTCTCTTAAAAAACTATGTCCCCACTTTCATTTGAGCCTTCAGAGCGGGTCAGACTCGGTTTTAAAGAGAATGAACAGAAGATACACTCCGGAAGAATATAAGGATGCCGTCGAAAGACTAAGAAAAGCAATACCCGGAGTATCCGTTACCACAGACATCATTGTAGGATTCCCCGGTGAAACCGAAGAAGAATTCAATGAGACACTGAAGTTCCTGAAAGACATAAAACTCACCAAAACCCACGTATTCAGATACAGTTCCAGAAAAGGCACACCTGCAGCCATAATGAAAGATCAGGTGGATGGCAGTGTCAAGGAAGAAAGAAGCAGGATTCTCCTTGAACTCTCAGATAAAAACGAGAGAGACTTTATGGAATCAATGACAGGGAAAAAAGAAAGAGTACTTATAGAAGAATTAAAGGATGGGTATGCCAGAGGTTATACCGCCAACTACCTTCCGTTTGTTATTCCCTATGATGAAATAAAAAAGGCTTTGTCTGACATGAAGAAATCTGATAAGAAAAGTTCTGATCCTCATGGTGAATCTGATATTGAAGGGAAGATTTTTGAAGTGGAAATAACAGGTATTATAAATGAATGTCTCACCGGTCATTTAATACAGCAGAGTATATAACAGGTTTTATAGGAAAAAAGCTCATTCATATGTCAGTTTTATTTTTTAAAAAGTACTGACCTGATTAGTAATTATCTGGTAATAAAGCTCCTGTAAATTTATGAGGGTTTGGTACTTAGTTCCAGACTAAGGTATATAATATATATAATTAAAACAGAGAAAAGGAGTGATTTTATGGACTGTCTGTTCTGTAAGATAGCAGAAAAGGAAATTCCTGCTGAAATCATTTATGAAGACGACCTTTGCCTTGCCTTCAACGACATCAATCCCTGTGCGCCGGTGCATTTTCTCATGATTCCAAAAAAACACATTGCATCCATGGCGGATATCAGTGAAGAGGATGAAAAGCTCCTCGGTCACATGATGAAGATTATTTCCATACTCGCCAATGACAAGGGCCTTAACGAAAATGGATACAGGATAGTAAACAACTGCGGAAAGGACGGGGGGCAGACTGTGGGACATCTCCATTTCCATGTCCTGGGAGGCAGGAGCATGACCTGGCCACCGGGCTAAAAGAGTCTTTTATCAGAGTAAAAGATGAGTTACCGGGATAGATGCTGTTAAGTAACTCAGGTATATTTTCAGGGTATATTTTTAGATGTGCCTTCCCCAAGATTCTTATTGACTAACCTGCGGAGGGAATATAT
>JBDHVQ010000119.1:0-6347 GCA_039809845.1 Clostridiaceae bacterium
ATTGTACTCAATTAAAATGTACGATAACATACCGAAAAATGCAGAAAAAACACCGCCATAATAAAATGGGGTGTTTTTTCAATGATTATTACTCTTAAGGGATTGATGTAATTATCCTTATTTCTTTGGGATAACCCATCTTTTACTGAAGATTTGGATCTTCAGTTACCCTTTATGGATTTTTTATAATCAGTCGAGTTCGTGGATGAAAAGACCTGATCTTAACTTGGGTTCAAACCAGGTAGATTTCGGTGGCATAACCCTTCCTGAATCTGCGATCTTCATAAGGTCGTCTATGGATGTGGGGAACATTGAGAATGCGAGTTTGAAGTCATCTTCAGCGCATCTTCTTTCAAGTTCCTTAAGCCCTCTTATTCCGCCTACGAAGTCAATCCTGTCTGAAGTCCTCTGGTTTTCAATTCCGAGGATCGGTGCGATTACATTGTCTGTAAGGATAGATATGTCAAGATCCTTAAGGACATCGTTCTTATCGTGGGTTCCTTCCTTTGCAGTAAGTCTGTACCACTTTCCGCCGAGGTACATTCCGAATTCACCCTTTTTTGAAGGTTTGAATGGTTCTTCGCCTTCAGCCTTTTCAACATCGAATTTTTCGGATATCTTATCCATGAATTCCTTGTCGGAAAGTCCGTTGAGGTCCTTTATTATTCTGTTGTAGTCCATTACGTTCAGCTGATCTGAAGGGAAAATAACAGAAAGGAAGTAGTTGAATTCTTCGTCTCCTGTATAATCCTTTTTTGCATCCCTTCTCTTCTGTCCTACTTTTACAGCTGAAGCCGCCCTGTGGTGACCGTCTGCTATATAAAGTGCGGGGATTTTTTTGAATTCTTCTTCAATGGCCTTTATTCTGTCTTCGTCTTTGATAACCCATACTGTGTGTTTTACACCGTCTTCTGCTGTAAAGTCGTATTCAGGTTCTGTATATACAGTTTCAGCTACAATTTCATCTATTGCAGGAACCTTGGGGTAAGTTAAGAATATGGGACCTGTGTTGGCATTGCATGTGTCCACGTGCCTTATTCTGTCCAGTTCCTTTTCTTCCCTTGTGAATTCGTGCTTTTTTATCCTGTCTTCAATGTAGTCGTCAACTGATGCAGCTCCCACGATACCAGTCTGTTCAACGGGTCCCATGACGAGTCTGTACACATAGAAGTACTTGCCCGGATCCTGGATGAATGTTCCTTCACTTAAGAACTTTTCGATGTTTTCCCTCGCCTTGTCGTAAACCTTCTGGTCATAGTGGTCCACACTCTTGTCGAGGTCGATTTCTGCCTTGTCCACATGGAGGAATGAATAAGGATTGTCCTTTACCATTTCCCTCGCTTCATCTGAATTCATTACATCGTAGGGAAGGGCTGCAACCTTGTCAGCCTTTTCCTTTGATGGTCTTATTGCCTTGAATGGCTTAACTATCATATTTCTACCTCTATTCCTGATGATTTGCCTTTATATTATTTCTGATCTCCGAAGAAGGAAGTGATTATTGTAACTATTTCTTCTCCGATTCTCGCCTGTGCTTCATCAGTTGCTGCACCTATGTGTGGTGTAACTGATACTTTGGGATGATTCACAAGCCTTTCGTTCTTAGTAGGTTCTTCCTTGAATACGTCAACTGCAGCTGCTGCAACTTTTCCTGAATCGAGTGCATCGCATAGTGCGTCTTCTTCAATGAGTCCGCCCCTTGCTGTATTTACAAGGTAAACTCCATCCTTCATCTTTTCAATTTCTTCCTTGCCTAATACATAATCCCTGTCCTTCTGCTTTGGAATATGGAGGGAAATGTAGTCGGAATCCTTAAGGAGGGTATCCATATCTACGTATTTGTAGTCCTTGGCTTCTATGTCTTCACCTGATCTTCTGGTGTAGATTACATTCATTCCAAGAGCCTTTGCCCTTAATGCAGTTTCCTTTGCAATTCTTCCGAAACCTATGAGTCCCAATGTCTTTCCGCCAAGTTCAGTACCTGAATACTGCTTCTTGTTCCATTCGCCGTTTCTCATAGTCGCATTTGCAATTCCGATGTGCCTTGCTATTGCAAACATGTGTCCTATTGCAAGTTCAGCAACTGAAGCTGATGAAGCAGAAGGAGTGTTTCTTACTGCAATTCCGTTTTCTTCTGCGTATTCCTTATCTATGTTGTCTATACCTACGCCGCCTCTTATAACGAGCTTGAGTCTTCCTGTTTCTTTTGCGGCATCGATGATATCTTTTCTTACTTTTGTAGCTGACCTTACCACCATTACGTCAGCTTCCTTAACTGCATCCTTTAAAGCTTCAGGTTCGTAAAACTGCTGAACCACTTCAAATCCTGCATCTTCAAGTTTTTTTACTGCGGATGCATCCATTCCGTCAGTTGCAAGTACTCTTAGCATATTAATTTATTCTCCCTGGAATTATTGTCTTTATATTCAAAAAATACTGTCAGAGCTTATTCTGCTCTTCTTCCTATTTTACTGGATTTTCTTCCCTGAATTTCTTCATGAAGGATACTAATTCTTCAACACCGGCCTTTGGCATTGCGTTGTAGATTGAAGCCCTTATGCCGCCTACAGATCTGTGTCCCTTTAAGTTGCTCATTCCGGCTTCAGCAGATTCCTTTGCAAACTTTGCTTCGAGTTCTTCATTGGGAAGTCTGAATACAATGTTCATTATGGATCTTGAATCCTTGTCGTTGGGGTTTTTGTAGTATCCGTCTGAATTGTCTATTGCGTTATAAAGAAGTTCTGCCTTTTCCTTATTGATTTTCTGCATTCCTGATAAGCCGCCCTGTTCGTCTATCCAGTCGAGGACAAGACCTAACATATATATTGGATAAGTAGGAGGAGTATTGTACATTGAGTCATTTTCAGCCATTGTCTTGTAGCTCATCATGACAGGAGTACCCTTTATAGGATCGCCTAAAAGATCGTCTCTTATGATTACTACTGTAAGACCTGCAGGTGCCATGTTCTTCTGTGCACCGGCATAGATGAGACCGTACTTTTCAACTTCAACGGGTTCAGAAAGTATGCATGATGACATGTCAGAAACGAGGGGAACATTTCCAGTTTCGGGAACATAATTCCACTTTGTTCCGAATATTGTGTTGTTTTCGCATATATGTACGTAGTCAGCCTGAGGATCAAGTTTAAGTTCATCCTGCTTTGGTATTCTTACAAAGTTTTCTTCCTTTCCTGTGAAGGCGAGGTTTATTTCTCCGTATTCCTTTGCTTCCTTGTATGCCTTGCCTGAGAAGCTTCCTGTAACAACGTAGTCAGCTTTTCCGGATTTTGCCAGAAGATTCATGGGAACCATGGCAAACTGAAGTGAAGCACCACCCTGGAGGAAAAGTACCTTGTAGTTGTCGGGAATGTTCATGATCTTTCTTAATTTGGCTTCAGTGTCCTTTATGATTCTGTCATAAACCTTGGACCTGTGTGACATTTCCATGACACCCATTCCTGAACCTTCGTAGTTCATCATTTCGCCGGCTGCCCTTTCAAGCACTTCCTCAGGCAGAACAGATGGTCCTGCAGAGAAGTTGAAAATTCTCTTGTTTTCCATTTTTAAAAAACTCCTTCCCATTTACGGTTTTTGTGTTTTCTGAATAAAGACAATAATTCCCTTTCGTATACCAAAAGAGAAATTACAGCTTAATTATATAATAATTACGGAGAAATTCTAACCCAAAATGAAGGAAGAAAGATAGAAAGATGCAAATTTAAGACTTCTGCATTTTTTGCCGGAGATAAAATGAAAATGTTTTCCAAAGTTATTTATTTTTAATAAATTAAGTGCATAAATACTCACATTCCAAATTGAAGTTAAAATCTATCATTATAAGCTCCGTTTCTGCATTGAAGATTAATGTATTATAATGTATCAGTGACAGATTTTTTTATTTTTAAACTGATGTTTATTCTGAAAAACTCTAAATTTGATGATTAATCTTTTTCTTGTTCCCCCTGAAGTTATTCCCGTTATCTCATCTTTCTTCTCTTCCGGAAATAAAATTTCCCTTATATTTATATACAACCTTAACAGCATATCTTTTCTTTAAAGATACCTGCCGGGATTATTGGTAAAGTCGGCATTTAGAATTTGTTAATTCTAGGTTTCCCGTATTCCCTGTCTCTTTTTCCCGGTTATAATCAGATTGATAGTTAGTAATATTTCACATCACTTTGGATACGGAGGATTATTATGAGAATTGTTGTTGCAGGCGGAGACGGTTTCTGCGGCTGGCCTACAGCCCTGTACCTTTCAAAGAAGGGATTCGATGTTGCCATAGCAGACAATCTGGTAAGGCGTGAAATCGACGAGGAACTGAACTCAAACTCAGTTACCCCCATCTACTCCCTCGAAGAAAGGGCTGCAAAATGGAAAGAACTCACAGGAAAAGATATTAAAATATATATCGGCGATCTTAACGACTACGACTTTCTTTCAGACCTATTCAAGGAATTCAGGCCCGAAGCATTTGTCCACTTTGCAGAGCAAAGATCCGCACCGTATTCAATGATAGACAGGGAACATGCAGTCTATACTCAGTCCAACAACGTAATTGGAAACCTCAACGTGCTTTATGCCATGAAGGAATTTGCTCCTGACTGTCATCTTATTAAACTTGGAACCATGGGTGAATACGGAACACCAAATATAGATATTGAAGAAGGATGGCTCGAAGTTGAACACAACGGAAGGCGTGACAGGATGCTCTACCCCAAACTTCCCGGATCCTACTACCACCTTTCAAAAGTACACGATTCACACAACATAGAGTTTGCATGCAGAGCCTGGAAGATAAGGGCAACTGACTTAAACCAGGGTGTCGTATACGGCCTTAATACAGAAGAAACAGAAATGGACCCAGTACTTGCAAACAGACTCGACTACGATGCTGTATTCGGTACTGCATTCAACAGGTTCATAATACAGTGTGCCGTGGGTGAACCCATGACAATATACGGAAAAGGCGGACAGACAAGGGGCTTTTTAAACATCAAGGATACTGTAAGATGTATTGAACTTGCAGCTAATAATCCGGCGCAAAAAGGTGAATTCAGGGTATTCAACCAGTTTACTGAACAGTTCTCAGTTACAGACCTTGCTGAAAAGACAAGAAAGATAGCTAAAGAAATGGGATTGAATCCGGTTATTGAAAAAATAGAAAACCCCAGGGTTGAAAAAGAAGAGCACTACTACAATGCAAAGCACACAGCCCTTGTGGATTTAGGCCTTGAACCCCATCTTCTTACAGATGAAGTAATAAGGGACATCATGGAACTTGCAGTAGAAAATAAAGACAGAGTAAAAAAGGAACACCTTCTCCCCACTGTATCCTGGAGGTAATATAATTGAGAATAGCCATAGTCACTGAAACTTTTCTTCCCTCCACAGACGGTGTAGTGACAAGGCTCACCCGTGCCATAAAACATTTCAGGAGAAAGGGGCACGAAGTTCTTGTAATAGCACCCGATCTTGGAGTGACTGAATACGAAGGGGCAAAGGTTGTGGGTATAAAACCCATCACGCTCCCCTTTTATAAATCGAGGCCCTGGACACTTCCTTCAAGGGATGTCAAATACATACTTCAGGACTTTAAGCCCGATATAGTGCACGCAGTAAACCCAATACTCCTGGCTTCATCTGCTGTAAGATATGCAGGCAAATTAAGACTTCCCCTCGTGGCATCATTTCACACAAATGTACCTAAGTACCTCGAATTTTACAAGGCGGAAGCTGCGCAGCCTCTCCTCTGGTCGTACCTCAGAGGGCTTCACAACAGGGCTGAACTTAATCTTGTGACATCCAATGCCATGTATGAAGAACTTTCAAACCAGGAAATCAACAATATCAAAGTTCTTCCAAGGGGAGTGGATGTTGAAAACTTAGGTCCCCAGTATAATGATATTGAAACCAGAAAAGAACTTACAGCCGGACATCCGGAAAGAAAGCTCCTTATATTCGTAGGAAGGCTGGCACAGGAAAAGAATATCCACACCCTTTTGCCCCTCATGCAGAAAAGGAAGGATTTATCCCTTGCAGTAATAGGAGACGGACCGGTTAAAGAAGATCTCGAAAAGTTATTCAAAGGAACCAATACTGTATTTACAGGCTTCAGACACGGGAAGGACCTCGCAAAATGCTATGCATCCGCAGATGCTTTCATCTTCCCTTCAGTATCTGAAACACTGGGACTTGTGATCCTTGAAGGAATGGCCTCAGGACTCCCAGTAATAGCCGTAAAATCAGGCCCTACCATGGAACAGATAACAGACGGTGAAAACGGACTTCTCTATGAAGACGGAAATCTTCAGAGTTTAAGTTCTGCAGCTGATAAATTAAGC
>JBDHVQ010000120.1:0-6331 GCA_039809845.1 Clostridiaceae bacterium
TTTTTAAAGAACCGGGAAGAAAATCCACAGGAAACCGGCAGAAAAAATAACGATATAACATGAGAATGAAAGAGAGGTATTTTATGAAGGTGAAAAAAATACCCATGAGGATGTGTCTGGGCTGCAATGAAATGAAGCCCAAAAAAGAACTCATAAGGGTTGTAAGAAGTCCTGAGGGTGAAGTGAGTCTTGACAGGACAGGTAAAAAGGCAGGCAGGGGAGCATATGTATGCCCCGGAAGACCGTGTCTTGAGAAAGCACTGAAGGCAAAGAGGCTTCAGAGGAATCTGGAGGCTGAAATATCACCTGAACTTCAGGAGGCACTTTTGAAGGAAACAGATGAAAAGTAAATTTTTAAATTTTCTGGGTCTTGCAAGAAGGAGCGGAAACCTCATACTCGGAGGTAACTTAAATGAAAATGCGGTGAAAAGAAGAAACCTTAAGCTACTTATCATTGCATCGGACGCATCTTCAAACACAGAAAAGAAATTCACCGATATGTGCACATACAGTTCCGTTCCCTTTATCACCGGGGCCGGAAAGGAAGAGATGGGACTATCCCTTGGAAAGGGAGAAATATCTGTAATAGGGGTGAAAGACCCCAACATGGCAGAAAAACTTAAGGAGCTTGCTATGGAAATGTAATACTTAAGGAGGACTATATATGTCGAAGATAAGGGTATATGAACTTGCAAAGGAACTTGAAGTTACCAGCAAGGATCTTATTAAAATGCTGTCCGATGAATTCGGGATAGCTGTTAAAAACCACATGAGTGTCGTTGAAGAAGAAGATGCTCAGCTTATAAAAGAACTTATGACCGGCGCGGATAAGGAAAAGACGGAAACTCCCGCATCGGATGAAAATAAAAAGGCTGAAGGAGAAGGTTCATCAACTTCAGAAAAAGAAGCTGAAAAAAAGACTGAAGAAGCTGCATCTGAAAAGGAACCTGAAATAGTTGAATTCTACGAAGATAAATTAAACGAAGAAGTAAACCGCCAGGCAAAGAAGAGAAAGAGGGGCAGAAGGCAGGACGACGACAGGAAGGAAGAAAACGTAAGTATCGTCACCATGGGGGATACCATAACTGTCAAAGACCTCGCCGATAAACTTGCAAAACCCTATAACGATGTCATAAAGACACTTCTCATGTCGGGTGTAATGGCTGCCTTAAACCAGGAGATAGACTTTGAGACCGCATCAAAGGTTGCTGAAAAGTACAACGTTATGGTCGACAGGGAAGAAGCCATAAGTTTCGGAGATATTGACCAGGAAGAAGATATAGATGAAAAGCTCGTTAAAAGGCCTCCTGTAATAACAGTAATGGGCCACGTAGACCACGGCAAGACTTCACTTCTCGATGCCATAAGGCATGCGAATGTAACTTCAGGTGAAGCCGGCGGTATAACCCAGCACATAGGTGCCTACACTGTCAATGTGAACGGTGAAAAGATGACATTCCTCGATACACCGGGTCATGAAGCCTTCACACAGATGAGAGCGAGAGGTTCACAGATTACCGACATAGTAATCCTTGTTGTTGCAGGTGATGACGGTATTATGCCACAGACGAGGGAATCCATTTCCCATATCAAGGCGGCTGAAGTTCCGGTAATTGTCGCAATAAACAAAATGGACAAGCCTCAGTCCAATGCAGACAAGGTAAAGCAGGAACTGACTGAATACGGCCTCATTTCCGAAGACTGGGGCGGCGACACCGTAATGGTGGAAGTTTCTGCAAAACAGAACATGAATATAGATAAACTCCTTGAAATGGTAATGCTCACCGCAGAAATGCAGGAACTTAAAGCTGACCCCACAAGACGTGCCAAGGGAACAGTAATCGAAGCAAAACTTGACAAGGGAAGAGGATCTGTCGCTACCCTCCTCGTACAGAACGGTACACTCAATGTCGGGGATTCAATCCTCGTAGGTTCTGCCTACGGCAAGATAAGGGCGATGTTTGACGATAAGGGAAAGAAGATAAAGTCAGCAGGTCCTTCAATCCCTGTGGAAGTTCTTGGTCTTTCTGAAGTTCCCCAGGCAGGAGACAGGTTCAACGAAGTCAAGGACGAAAAAACAGCGAGGACCATGGCCGAGTCAAGACAGGACAAATTAAAGGCTGAGAGCCAGTCTGCAGGAAGGATGTCACTTGAAGACCTCTATTCACAGATTTCTTCAGGACAGGTGAGGGAACTTCCGATTATAGTAAAGGCAGACGTACAGGGTTCAGTTGAAGCATTAAAGAGCTCCCTTGAAAAACTCTCCACGGATGAAGTAAAGGTGAGGGTTATCCACGGAGGAGCCGGTGCCATAAATGAAACTGATATAATCCTCGCTCAGGCATCAAATGCCATCGTCATGGGATTCAACGTAAGACCTGATAACAATGCTTCCATGGTTGCAGAAAAAGAAGGCGTTGAAATAAAGACATACAGGGTAATATATACAGCGCTTGAAGATGTCAAATCCGCCATGATCGGTATGTTATCTCCCGATGTCAAGGAAGTGGTACTCGGGCAGGCTGAATGCAGACAGATCTATAAGATATCCGCAGTGGGAACAATTGCCGGTGCCTATGTCATTTCCGGAAAGATGGTAAGAAATGCGAAAATAAGACTTATCCGTGACGGCATAGTTATCTTTGAAGGCGAACTCGCTTCATTAAAGAGATTCAAGGATGACGTGAAGGAAGTAGCTCAGGGGTATGAATGCGGACTTTCCATTGAAAAGTACAACGACCTCAAGGAAGGGGACATTGTTGAAGCCTTTGAAATGCAGGAAGTCAAAAGAAAGGAACTCTAAATGGCAAACCACAGACTCGAAAGAATAAATGAAGAATACAAAAAAGCCTTATCCACCATCATTGCAGATGAAGTAAGGGACCCGAGGATCACTGCCATGGTTTCAGTGACAGGAGCTGATGTGACCAATGATCTTAAGCAGTGCAAGGTCTACCTCTCCATATACGGAACTTCAAAGGAAGAAGAGGATGAAACCTTCGCGGCCATAAACAATGCAAGGGGATTCATAAGGACGAGGCTTTCAAGGACAGTAAATTTAAGAAACACTCCCGAACTTAAATTCATAAGGGATACTTCCATCGACTACGGAATGAAGATGGATGAACTCATAAAGAAGATAAGCGGGGAAGAGGGAAGCGGGGAAGAACGTGAAGATCAATAGTTCCATACCTGAAGCCATTAAAAAAGCAAAAAAAATTGGCATAGGATGCCATACTTTTCCCGACGGGGATGCACTGGGTTCAGTCATGGCTATGACCCTCGCCCTGAGAAAAACCGGCAGGGAAGCATATATGTTCATGAGGGATTCAGTTCCTGACAATCTTAAGTTTCTTCCTCTTAGTGAAGAAGCTGAAAATTCAACACCGGAAGTCAGGGAAGGCACTGACCTTATCCTAATGCTCGACTGCGGGGCCCTTGACAGGGTGAATGTGGATCTTAAAGGAATATACGGGACTGAACTTATAAATATAGACCACCACAAGACCAATGACAGGTACGGGGATTTAAACCTCGTACTGTCAAAGGCCTCAGCAACAGGCGAAATAATTTTCTTTCTATTAAGAGAACTTGGAATAGAAACTGATGAGGAAATTGCCACATGCCTTTATACTGCAATAACAGCAGATACCGGTTCATTCAGGTACCAGTGTACAACCGATGTGACCCATAAAGTTGCAGCAGAGCTTTTAAGGACAGGGATACCCTTTCCTGAAATATCAAGGACTGTCTTTGATACCAAACCCTTCGGAAAGATACAGCTTACTGCAAGGGTTTTACAGACCATGGAACAGCACTTTAACGGAAAGGTAAGTCTTATGACAGTAAGGGAGAAGGATTTTCAGGACTTTGACTTAAAAGGCCGCGATACTTCCGATATAGTAAACTACGGACTTTTACCCTCCGAGAGCGATGTTTCCATAATTCTTAAAGAAAGTGAAGGGAAAATAAGGGTTTCCATGAGGACCAAAAATCAGGTGGATGCAGGAAAGTTCTCTGAAAAATTCCTGGGCGGGGGCCACGCAAGGGCTGCCGGTATGACTTTTTTAACTCCATCTTTCAGCGAAGTCAGGGACACTCTTCTAAAGGAACTCGAAGCATGGCTCTACTAGATGATATAAAGGCAGGATATATAATCATAGACAAGGAAGGCGGAATGACTTCCTTTTCCTGTGTAAACAGAGTCAGGAAACTTTCCGGATTAAAGGCAGGTCATACTGGGACCCTCGATCCCATGGCCGAAGGGGTTCTGCCTGTGCTCCTGGGTTCTGCCACAAAACTTTCGGGTATTATAACTGACGGGGAAAAGGAATATACCGCCGGAGGACTCTTCGGCATAAGAACCGATACCCTCGATACCACAGGAAAGATACTTGAAGAAATACCATTGGATTCATTCAGTATAAGTGAAGAAGAACTGAGATCTTCTCTTTTGAAATTCCTGGGTGATATCATACAGGTTCCTCCCATGTATTCTGCACTAAAAAAGGACGGGAAAAAGCTCTACGAACTTGCAAGGCAGGGAATAGAAACAGAACGCGAAGGAAGGGAAATCAAAATCCACACTATTGAACTTCTCTCCTTTTCATTCCCGCATTTCAGGATAAAAGTAAGGTGTTCCAAAGGGACCTATATAAGGACTCTTATTGAAGACATAGGAAAAGACCTTGGGTTTCCCGCTGTCATGGAAAACCTTGTGAGGACTGAAACAGGCGGGTTCGGAATTGATGAAGCAGTCAGGCTCAGTGATTTGACTCCTGACAATATTTCTTCCACAATAAAACCTGTGGAAGAACTTTTTAAAGATTATGATAAGATAGTGGTGGATAAAAAAGCCGTGAGATTATTTTCAAACGGTGTAAGAATTCAGGATAAATCCATAGCCGCAGGATTTCCCGAAGGTAAAAAACTTAAAGTTTACAGTGAAGAGGGAGAATTTATAGGTACCGCTTCAAAAACCGACGGGGCAGTGACTATGGATTACAGGGTATAGAAAGAAATGGGTGAAAAAATGATTATTCTTGAAGGCGGGCAGGAAAAGGAAAATGATCTTAAAACTTATATAGCCCTCGGGAACTTTGACGGTCTGCATAAAGGACACATGGGACTGATAAACAGGGTGGTGGATGAAGCTTTATTGAATTCATGCAGAAGCCTTGTCTACACATTCAAAAATCATCCCTTAAGTGTTGCATCCCCCGACAATGTCCCAAAGCTCCTTATGGATAATGAACAGAAGATTCATCTTCTTAAGACAGCAGGTGTGGATGTGGTCGCTATGATCGACTTCACCATGGAATACATGAAGACATCGCCGGAAGACTTTGTAAAGCACCTTATCAGTGACTTCGGGGCGGTGGGACTTGTTGTCGGATTCAACTACAAGTTCGGATATATGAATGAAGGGGATGTGGAGATGCTCCGGTCACTGTGTGAAAAATACGGCCTCGACCTTCAGGTCATTGAAGCCATGTCGGACGAAAAAGGACTTATATCTTCCACGAGGATAAGGGAACTTATATCCGAAGGAAAGGTTTCTGAAGCGGATGAACTTCTCCTTGAGCCCTTCATGCTGAGAGGAACCGTAACTGAAGGCAGAAGGAACGGAAAGGCCATGGGATTTCCCACAGCCAATATGGAATACGGATCAAAGTATCTCATACCCAAGGAAGGAGTTTATTACACCAATGTCCTTATAGACAACAGACTCTACAGGGGCATTACAAGTGTCGGTAAAAATCCGACCCTCGGTGATGACAATCCGGTAACTGTTGAAACCTACATACTCGATTTCAATGAAGATATTTACGGAAAAGAAATGAAACTTTATTTCCTCGAATGGATGAGGGATATGATAAAGTATGACAACATAGACAGTCTTATAGATCAGCTGAGAAAAGACAACAATTATGCGGCATCAAGACCAATGGCTGAATTAAGGACTGAAACAGAAAACGAAAAATAAATTTGCATCATCCGCAAGTTTCTGATATTATACATCAGTAACCTTTTTCTGAGACCGGGGAATGCCGTCCCCTTTCACGGAAAAACGGGGATAATATACCTATCAGGGAGGCAATACTATGCTGGACAAGGCAAGAAAACAGGAAATCATTGAAACACACGCAAGACATGAAGGTGACACAGGTTCACCGGAAGTTCAGATCGCAATACTCACAGAAAAGATCAATCTTCTTACAGGTCATCTTAAGGAACACAAGAAGGACCACCACTCAAGAAGAGGACTTTTCATGATGATCGGTCAGAGAAGGGGACTTTTAAACTACCTCATGAAGGAAGATATAGCAAG
>JBDHVQ010000121.1:0-6219 GCA_039809845.1 Clostridiaceae bacterium
AAACCATTGTCCCTTAACGCAGAATTACGTGCAGCTTTCAACTGCAAGGCTCCGGGAGCGGGTTTGGGATAAACTCCGGGAATTTCACCGTTTTCCCCGTCTCTTTTTCTTCTTTATCCCTTTTATTCCCTTCACAGCCATCATATAGATTAAAGTATACCATAAAGCTCAGAGCATGGTGAATTAATCCTTTTCTAATATTACTTTTCCTATGATGCCCAAATCAGAATCCAACTTTATTAAAATTCAGGAATGTATTATCTTATGAATACCAATGAAATTAATTATAATAAAAACAAATAGTTTTATAATAATATTGTTTTTGAAATTCTCTTTTTCCATGGGATGGAGATTTATTCTTAAATCCTATAAGATTATTTGAAATGCCTAAAAACCTATATTATTCGGCACTTATTAATATAGCAACAATACCAGGAATGCATGTCTGATTATTTTATAAATCTTATCGGGAATGATAGGAATGGGCTTTTTTTAATATATAATTGTTATGGATATTTAATTCCGAATAAATTTTTTGAGGAGGAATATTTTGAAAAAAATATTTAAATTCATGTCTGCTATGATGGCATGTGCTGTTATTTCTTCAGGTTTAAATGTTTCTGCAGCTTCTTCATCATCTTCAGTACCTTCAGATGATAGTGTCAAAGCTGAGGAACCATTTAAAAAAGGCGCTCAGTTAAGTTATGCAATCCTTGATGATCCTGGTAACAATTATAATGTCATTACATCCAATGACAGATATTCACTAATGACGGTTAAGATGCTATATTCCCCTCTTTATAACGTTACCGATAAGGGAATTGAATACTTCCTCGCCGACAATATAGAAATGTCTCCTGAAGGAAATGTATTTACCGTAACTTTAAAAAAAGATGTTTTATGGAATGATGGTCAGCCTTTTACTGCAAAGGACGTTGTTTTTACCTATAATGCAATGATTGATGAAAAAAATGCCGGTTCTTCAAGATCCTCTCTCATGTTCGATGGTCAGCCTGTAAAGGTTGAAGCTAAGGACGATTACACAGTTGAATTTACTATCCCATCGCCAAGTTCCAGTGCGGTTGATATGTTTGCAGGGATATTTATTATGCCGGAACATATTTATAAGGATGTTCAGAATTTCGATAATAATGATAAGAATGAAAATGCAGTAGGAACCGGCCCATATAAAATCGGTGAATATAAAGCAGGTGAATATGTTAAGTTTATAAAAAATGATACTTATTTTAGAGGCATCCCTAAAATAGACACAGTTTATTTTAGGATTATTCCAGATGCAAACACTGCAAAACTTGCACTTTTAAACGGTGAAATTGATGCGATGATAACAACTCCTGCCGACCAGACTGAAATTGAATCCCATCCTGAACTTAAAAGTTATCCCTATACAGAAGGAAGGGTAGCTTATCTTAAACTAAATCCATGGAACAAGGATTTAGCCAATACTGATCTAAGGAAGGCAATATTCCATTCAGTAAATAAGGAAGAAGTGCTTCTTGCAGCTTACGGAAATCCCGAATTTTTCAATACCGGAGATTCATTCCTTCCTGAATCAAACAGTTGGATAAACAGGAACGTTGTTAAATATCCTTTTGACATTGAAAAGGCAAAGGAATATATGAAAAACTCCGGACTTTCAGGAGTAACTTTAAAACTCGCATATGCGGCAAACGATAACCTTCAGGAAAAGCAAGCTCTTGTTATACAGCAGGAATTAGGACTTACCGGAATTAATGTTGAAATAAATCCTGTTGATATCCAGGCCTTCATTAAACTATGGCCTTCAAAAGACCAGACTGATTTTGATATGTACCTGAATGGTTATGTAATGGGTCCTACTCCTGATACTTACTCAGCTCTTTTCTCACCTGAGGGAGATAATATGTTCCATATGGAAAATCCCGAAATAGGAAAGCTTTTTACTTCAGCAAAATCCGAACTGGATGAAAATAAAAGAGCAGAAATTTACAATAAAATTCAGGACCTTGTAGCAGAAGAAGCGGTTTTCCTTCCTCTTGGCGAAAACAAGAGAATACTTACAGTAAAGGCTGATTTAAAGGGAATTGAAGATGCTGGGCTTGTTCCGGTTTATACCTTTGATGATATGTCTAAACTATATTTTCCTGAATAGAACTGGGTTACCAATAGTTTGAAAAAAAAATATTTTTCTTTTAACTGAATAAGCACGAAGGGAGAGGTAATCCTCTCCCTCTTAAAATTGAGGTGATTAAAATACTTAAATTTATCACAAAAAGAATACTTCAGGCCATTCCCCTTCTACTAGTGATTTCCTTAATAGGGTTTTTCCTCATGTACATTTCTCCATATGATGCAATCGATGCTATTACAACTCCCAATATGACCAGGGAAACAGTAGAACTTCTTAAAATAAAATATGGACTTGATAAACCCTTTATTGTCCAGTATTTCAATTGGTTAAAATCCTTCCTTTCAGGTGATTTCGGATATTCAATAGTAACTCACAGCAGTATTGGAAAGGACCTTGCGGCGAGGATACCTCAAACAGTCAAACTGGTCCTTCCTTCCTATATAACTGCCTTCATACTTTCAATAATACTTGGTCTGACTGCCGGAAGGTTTAAAAATAAACTTCCTGACAGAATTATTGATGGTTTCGCCTCCCTTGGACTTTCACTGCCTACATTCTGGTTTGCTCTACTGCTAATGTATTTTCTTGCTTATAAGCTTAAGATTCTTCCGATTTTAAGCACTGTCGGAAATGGGTCAGAAGGAGGGTTCTTAAATAATTTAAAACAGCTTATAATGCCATATACTGTCCTGGTTGTAGGATTTATGCCGGATCTAATAAAATATGTAAGATCCTCGGCATCCAGCGAATTGAAAGAAGATTATGTAATGGTTCAGAGAGCATTCGGGTCTTCTGAAAGTACTATACTTTTCCGACATGTAATAAAAAACGTTCTTCTCCCCGTAATTACAAAACTTGGAATGGCACTCCCAATGCTTGTAACTGGTGCTGTAATTACAGAAAGTATATTTGCATGGCCAGGAATCGGACCATATTACGTCAAGGCTTTAAGAGGTATGGATTATCCGGTAGTTATGGTTATACTTGTTCTTTCAAGTTCTCTTGTAATAATAGGAAACCTTTTGTCAGATGTACTTTATTATATGACTGACCCAAGGATTAAATAGGTACTTTATGAAAAATATAAAAATACAATTTCTCGCTCAAAAATTTAAAAAAGACAAGGGTGCTATTCTTGCACTTATTTTCCTTACAGTTATAATCATTCTCTCTCTTCTTGCACCTTTACTGCCGGTAGACCCTAACAAACTAAATGTTGCAGATTCTCTTAAACCTCCCTCATCCCAGTATTGGTTCGGTACTGATGAAATGGGAAGGGATTACCTTGTGAGGAGTATTTATGGAGGAAGGGTTTCATTGTTAGTAGGTTTTTTAGCGATGTTAACATCCATTAGCCTTGGAGTAACGGTAGGTATAATATCTGGTTACTTCGGCGGAAAAATTGATTCTTTCCTTATGAGATTTATTGACTTAATTTCTTCCATCCCATGGATAATACTCGTAACTGTCGTTTCTCTTTTTCTTAAAAAAGGAGTTATTTCTGTAATAATTGTCCTTGGTTTTTTTACCTGGATGGAAACGGCAAGGATAATACGGGCTGAAACGTTAAGCATAAAAGAAAGAGAATATATAAAATACTCCACTTATATGGGCATAAAGCCCCTGAAGATTATGACAGGGCATATTTTTCCTGCGGTTTTACCCACATTAATTACTTCTGCAACCACTACAATTGCAGGGGTCATAATGTCTGAATCTTCACTTAGTTTCCTGGGTCTTGGAGTACAGCAGCCGGTGTCCAGCTGGGGAAATCTTTTACAGACCGCGCAAAGAACAATTCAGAAAGCTCCCTATATGGCAGTATTACCAGGAATACTTATATTTCTTACAGTACTCTCGTTTAATAAACTTGGGGATTTTCTGAGAACCTCACTTAGGAGAGAGATTTAATGGATATACTAAAAATAACCGATCTTACAGTATCATTCGGGGATTCTAAAAACGCAGTAACGGATGTAACCCTACATCTCGGACGAAATGAAACTATTGGAATAGTGGGCGAATCAGGTTCAGGAAAATCCATCCTTGTAAAGAGTATTCTTAATTTATTGCCAAAGGGGGGATATATTAAAACCGGAAAAATAGAATTTAATGGGAAAAACCTAACTGAATTATCAGGAAATGAATTAAGGAAAATAAGAGGAAAGGAAATATCAATGATATTCCAGGATCCAATGACCAGTTTAAACCCATTAAGGACAATTGGATTTCATCTAACCGAAGTAATAGAAAGATTCAGTCCTTTAAGAGGAAAATCCGCACTCAAAAAAGCCGCTGAGCTTCTTGAAAGTGTAGGTATAATAAATGCAGGAGAACGGCTTAAGGAATATCCTCATGAATTTTCGGGAGGAATGAGACAAAGAGTACTTATTGCCATGGCTATAAGTTCTATTCCTGAAATAATTATTGCAGATGAACCTACAACTGCCCTTGATGTAACAATTCAGGCACAAATACTTACGCTGCTTAAAAATATTCAGGAGGAAAGAAAAAACAGCCTTATTTTAATTACCCATGACCTTGGAATAATCAAAGAAAGATGTGACAGAATCTATGTAATATATGCCGGAAAAATAATGGAAGAAGGCAAAACTCAAACTGTAATTGAAAACCCCAGACATTATTACACAAAGGCTCTTTTAAGATCAATTCCTCCTTTAAAAAGAGAAAAAAATGAAAGGCTGATACCCATACCGGGAATGGCACCGTCGCCCGGAGAAAAATTGAACGGCTGCCCTTTTTATGGAAGATGTGAGAGGGGAGAGAAAATATGCGGAGAAATAAATCCTCCCTCCGTGAAGTTTTCTGAAGGACACATTTCCTACTGTCATTTCGCTGAGGAACTTAATATGATGTGTACGGAGAAAAAATAAAATGATACTTATAAAAACAGAAAAATTAGAAAAGGAGTATGTCTCTTCAGGTTTTCTCGGAAAAAAAAGAAGAATCAGAGCTTTAAAAGGAATTGATATAGAAATAAAAAAAGGTGAAACTTATGGACTTGTTGGCGAATCAGGGTGCGGAAAATCTACATTCGGAAGAACAGTTCTCGGAATGGAAAAACCCACAGCGGGAAAAGTATATTTCAAAGACACCGATATCAATGAATCAGAAAGTAAAGAAATTAAAAAAATCAGAAGAAATATGCAGATAATATTCCAGGATCCGTATTCTTCCCTTGACCCCTCCTGGAATGTAAAGAAAATTATTGAAGAACCCATGAAGGCTCTTAATATAAGCCAGGAAGAAATTTACCGCAGGCTTGATTTCCTGACGGAAAAAATTGGATTCATAAAAAAATATCTTGAGAGATACCCTTATGAATTTTCAGGTGGTCAGAGACAGAGAATAGGAATTGCAAGAGCACTTGCCACAGAGCCAGAATTTATAGTATGTGATGAACCTGTATCGGCACTAGACGTATCAGTCCAGGCTCAGATAATTAATATGCTCCTGGATTTCCAGAATAGTTTTAACCTCACTTATCTCTTTATTTCCCACGACATGAATGTAGTTCATTTTATAGCTGCAAAAATTGGGGTTATGTTTAAGGGATATCTTGTGGAAGAAGGTGAAAGCGATGAAATAATGTTCATGCCCAGACACCCATATACAGAACTTCTTATTTCGGCAATACCCGGGAATACAAAAACCGATAAAACCGCTGATAATGAAGAGATGAAAGGACCGGAAAGATTAATCATTTCTGCCCATGACGAAGGATGTCCTTTTGCCGGCAGATGTCCCTACACTATGGAAAAGTGCCTGAAAAAAATACCTCCCTTAAAATATATTACAAAAACTCATAGGGTAGCATGCCATTTAATATAATAAAAAAGGTTAAAACTTTAAAATATCCATAAAATTGAGACCATTAATTGAAATGAAAGAGAGCCAAGGTACCCGAGAGGAATTACTCTGCTCAAATACCTTGGCTCTCATCTTATTTAAAGATTTTCCAAAAGGAAAAAAAGCTGCAGGATTATTTACCTGTATTTTCTTCAGGTGAGGGAATTTCATCCCCTTCTTTAATAACCATCATATTTTTGACCTGTCTTTTCATTTCA
>JBDHVQ010000122.1:0-6207 GCA_039809845.1 Clostridiaceae bacterium
TGTTTTCTGATGGATGTCGGTATATCGCCGTTTGTGAGGTTCGGAGGGGGTTTTTGTTATTATCCATATTATTTTTTTTATCCTTAATCCTTCCATCTTTGGTAATGATATTGAGATAACGTTATCAGTTATCCAATAAAAAGAATGATTTACTGTTTCCAGGCAGGTGATATTTCCACACAGAGTGTACTGCTGTTTTTAAAAAGCTCAATTTTTTAGTAAAATATATTATAGGTAATGATGCGGTGGTTCGTGAAATATGCATCATATGATTGTATTTCAATATATAAACAGGGTAATTTGAGGAGGAAGGTATGATCAGAAATTTTGAGGAAATATACGCGAGGGTTAAATCCCTGCCTTTGAGAAAGGTTGCTGTAGCTGCGGCTGAAGATGAGCCTGTTCTTGAAGCTGTGGACCATGCGAAAAAAGAAAAGATTGCAGATGCTGTACTTGTAGGCGATGAGGAAAAAATCAGGGAAATAGCTGCAAACTTAAACATCGACCTTGAAGGAACTGAAATAATCGATGAGAAGAATCCGGCAGAGGCAGCACTTATCTGTGCAAAGCTCGTGTCTTCAGGAAAAGCAGACATGATGATGAAGGGTATGATAGATACCAAGAACTTCTTAAGAGCAGTACTGAACAAGGAATTCGGTTTAAGGACCGGAAGACTCATAACACACGTCGGTGTTTTTGATATCCCTGCCTACGACAGACTTCTTTTCATTACTGATTCAGCCTTTACAATGTATCCCAATCTCGACCAGAAGGTACAGATTATAGAAAATGCAGTGGACCTTGCCCATTCCCTGGGAATTGAAGATCCCAAGGTTGCACCTGTATGCGCAGTTGAAGTTGTAAACCCTGATATGCCTGCAACAGTTGATGCTGCGGCACTGACTGAAATGAATGAAAAGGGCGAAATAAAGGGCTGTACTGTATACGGACCCCTTGCCATGGACAATGCACTTGATGAGGAAGCTGCAAGGCATAAAAAAATCGACAATCCCGTTGCAGGACATGCCGATATATTTATGATGGCCAACATCGAAGCCGGAAATGGTGTCTATAAGACTCTCACATTCTGTGTGAAGGATGAAAAGCACGGCGGAATCCTTATGGGAGCTGCGGCACCTGTAATTGTAACTTCAAGGGCGGATTCATTCATGAGCAAGGTAAATTCAATAGCGCTGGCATCACTTGCAGCATCGGGAGATAAGAAATAATGAAGAAAATACTCGTAATAAATCCAGGATCCACCTCCACAAAGATAGGTATATTTGAAGACACAGATAAAGTGATGGAAGAAACACTGAGGCATTCTGCTGAAGAAATCAATAAATACGAAAAGGTATATGACCAGCTTCAGTTCAGAAAGGATGTAATCTTAGGTGTTTTAAAAGACAAGGGTGTGGATGTCAAAACCCTCGATGCCGTTGTCGGAAGAGGCGGACTTATAAAACCTATAAAATCCGGTACATACAGTGTAAATGAAGAAATGCTGAAGGATATACTCGAAGCCAAAAACGGTGAACATGCATCCAACCTGGGAGCTGTTATTGCAAAGGAAATCGGTGATTCATTAAATATTCCTTCTTACATAGTGGACCCTGTTGTGGTCGATGAAATGACTGACATTGCAAGGATATCAGGACTTCCGGAAATAGAAAGGAAGTCAATATTCCATGCCTTAAACCAGAAAGCCGTTGCAAAGAGATACGCAAAGGAACAAGGGAAAAAATACGAAGACCTGAACCTCATAGTTGCACATATGGGCGGCGGAGTTTCTGTCGGAGCCCATGAAAAGGGACTTGTTGTGGATGTCAACAATGCACTTAACGGAGAAGGACCTTTTTCTCCTGAAAGAAGCGGTGGTCTTCCTGTATCCGGAGTCATGGGCCTCTGCTTCTCGGGTAAATATACTGAAGGTGAAATAAAGAAAATGGTATCCGGAAAAGGCGGAGTTGTGGCATATCTTGGCACAAACAATATGAAGGCCGTGGGAGATGCTATGAATGAAGGCGATGAAAAGGCTAAACTCATATACGAAGCCATGGCATACCAGACAGCCAAGGAAATAGCAGTGTGTGCTGCAGTGCTTAAAGGAAAAGTAGATCAGATAATTCTGACCGGAGGTATAGTTTACGGAAAGGATATGGTGAGGCTTATAAAGGAAAGAGTTTCATTCATATCAGAAGTTACTGCATACCCCGGGGAAGATGAACTTCTTGCACTGGCAGAAGGTGGTTTAAGGGTTCTCGAAGGTGAAGAGGAAGCTCTCACATATTAATTATCAGAATTTATTCAGGGAGGGCATATTATTGCCATAATCGGATCAGGAATCTTTTCCTGATGAAATATATGCTGAGATTCCGGAGTAATGAAATCATAAAGATAACAGAAATATTCTGATATTCAGATAATAGTGACAGATTCTTAACGGCTGTGTCCGTATATACGTGAACATAGATTATTAATGGTTTATCCCCGGATTACAGGAAACACACTGAGTTTTCTGACCCGGGGCATGAAAGCACGGTTTCAGCCGGGAAAGAATAAAATATGTCTGTTGATAATTGTGTTATTTAATTAATTATTAACAGATTATACAGATGACGTGATAACCTTTTCAGAGCAGTATTGCAATAATCCTGCTGAATTTTTATGATTCAGATATAATATTACCGCATGTACTCCAATATATTAACTTATTATGAATAATTTTGATTAAATTAAAAATTAGTTATTTATTATATGTTCATGTATTATAAAACTGACTCAATTTTCATATTGGGCACAATGAGGTAAAAATGAACAGACTTAATGTTTTCACCGGACACTACGGTTCGGGAAAGACCGAAACGGCAATAAACTTTGCCAAAAAATTAAAGGACGAAGGAAAGAATGTGACCATAGTCGACCTCGACGTGGTAAACCCATATTTCTGTGTCCGCGACAGGTGGGACGACCTTGAAGCATACGGTATAAGGGTCATATCCCAGGACAGGCATTTATCCAATGCAGAACTTATGATAGTTGTACCTGAAGTAAACGCAGCCTTTGACAGCAAGGACCACTACGTCGTGATGGACGTCGGCGGAGATGATTCGGGAGCTGTTGTTTTAGGACAGTACAACAGGTTCTTCAAAGAAGAACCATATTCACTCTTCTTTGTCATCAACAACAACAGACCGATGACTGAAAATCAGATGACAACAGAAGAATATATACATGCCATTGAAGTCACATCAAGACTAAAAGTCACCGATCTTATATCCAACACGAACCTTTCATACGAAACGGATGCAGAGGATATTGAAAGAGGGGACAAGATAGTGAAGGAACTGTCGGAAAAGACGGGCATTCCGTATACTTATACGGTTGTAAGACGCGACCTTGCCGATGAAGTAAAAGGGAAAGTCTCTGGGGAAATCTTCCCCATTGATATATATATGAAGCCACCATGGAGATAGGTGTAAAAGGGGGAAATATTAATGCCAAGAGTTGAGTTCAGGGAAGACCGCTGCAAAGGCTGCGGTCAGTGTGTACTGGCCTGTCCGGTAAAGATAATAAGCTTTGCTGAAAGGCTGAACGAGAAGGGATATAAACCCGCAACAATTACAGACGATAAAAAGGATAAGTGCATTGGTTGCGCATCCTGCGGCAGAATGTGTCCTGATCTTGTCATAACAGTATTCAAGTAGAAGGGGGAAAATCTAACATGTCAGAAAAAGTATTAATGAAGGGAAATGAAGCCATCGGGGAAGCAGCCATAAGATCCGGCTGCCAGTGCTTCTTCGGATATCCCATAACACCCCAGACAGAAGTTGCTGCATACATGGCAAAGAAGATGCCAAAGATAGGAAGAGTATTTCTTCAGGCAGAATCAGAAATTGCAGCGGTAAACATGGTTTACGGAGCAGCAGGTACTGGTGTTAGATGTATGACATCTTCATCATCACCAGGAATATCACTTAAGGCTGAAGGTATATCATACCTTGCAGGTTCTGAACTTCCCTGCGTTATCATTAACATTGTAAGAGGCGGCCCTGGTCTTGGCGGTATCCAGCCTGCACAGTCAGACTACTTCCAGGCTACAAGAGGTGTGGGACACGGTGACATGAGACTTCCCGTATTTGCTCCTGCATCAATCCAGGAAATGGTCGACTTCATAGGTGAAGCATTCGACATCGCTGATATGTACAGGACACCTGTTATGGTAATGGGTGACGGTATGATAGGTCAGATGATGGAACCAGTTGAATTCAAGGAAAGAACTGAAAGGGAACTTCCATCAAAGTCCGGATGGGCAGCCAACGGAAAGATGGCAGAAGAAGGAAGGGAACACCATATCATAAATTCACTCTACCTTGCACCGGATATCCTTGAAAAGCACAACCAGAAAATATTCCAGAAATACGATGCCATAAAGGAAAACGAAACGAGATACGAATTATTCAACACTGAAGATGCTGATATAATACTCGTAGCTTACGGAACAACATCAAGAATCTGTAAGAATGCCATAAAGCTTGCAAAGGATGCAGGAATAAAGGTAGGTCTTATAAGACCCATCACATTATGGCCGTTCCCTGACCAGGCATTCCTCGACACTGAAAAATCCACAAAGAACGGATACCTCGTTGTTGAAATGTCCATGGGACAGATGGTTGATGATGTAAAAAGATCAGTTGAAGGAAGAAATCCTGTTGCATTCTACGGAAGAACAGGCGGTATGATACCTACACCTGATGAAATATTCAATAAAGTAAAGGAAATTGTGGGAGGAAATAAATAATGGAAAAGACTGAAGAAATGAAAATCGTATTCCAGCCCACGAGGGGTATGGTTGACAGACCGACTCACTACTGTCCGGGATGCACACACGGTATCATCCACAGATTAGTGGGTGAAGTAATGGAAGAACTTGGAATCATCGAAAAGACAATAGGTGTAGCGCCTGTCGGATGTTCCGTTCTCGCATACGAATACTTTGCATGTGATATGTTTGAAGCTGCACACGGAAGAGCTCCGGCAGTTGCAACAGGAATAAAAAGAGCCAATCCTGACAGGGTTGTATTCACATACCAGGGTGACGGTGATATAGCTGCCATAGGAACAGCTGAAGCAGTTCATGCTGCAGCAAGGGGAGAACAGATAGTAACAATATTTGTAAACAACTGTATCTACGGTATGACCGGAGGACAGATGGCTCCTACAACACTTCCAGGACAGGTTACTGAAACATCACCATATGGAAGAGATACACTTACACAGGGTTATCCTATAAGATTTGCTGAAATGATCGCAACTCTTGAAGGCGCACACTACGTTGAAAGAGTATCCGTTGATACTGTTCCAAACGTAGTAAAGGCCAAGAGAGCTATAAAGAAGGCATTTGAAAATGCAATCGCAGGAAAAGGCTACAACCTCGTGGAAGTTCTTTCCATCTGCCCCACAAACTGGGGTCTCAACACTCAGGAATCTCTTGAATGGCTGAGAAACTCAATGATGCCCTTCTATCCTCTCGGAGTAAAGAAGGACAAGGATGCAATGGCAGCGGAGGTAAAATAAGATGAAACAGCAGGAAATGATATTTGCAGGCTTCGGCGGACAGGGAATACTCTCTATGGCTAAATTCCTTGCATACGCTGGTATGGACAAGGGGATGAACGTTTCATGGTGTCCTTCATACGGCCCTGAAATGAGAGGGGGAACAGCAAACTGTTCAGTTATCCTTTCAAGCGAAGACATCGGATCTCCCATAGTTACAGCTCCTGATACAGTTGTTGTAATGAACAAGCCATCCTATGAAAAGTTTGAATCAAAGGTAAAGCCAGGCGGACTTTTAATAGCTGACGCAGACCTTGTTCCCAACGAACCTTCAAGGGACGACATAACTATAATAAAAATACCTTCCCAGACCATAGCTGAAGAAATAGGATCAAAGACCATAGCAAATATGGTGCTTTTAGGTGCCCTTGTCGAAAGAACAGGCATTATAGAAGTTGATGATCTTTTAAAGAGCTTAAAGGAACACGGTAAGGAAAAGTTCTACGCATCCAATGAAAAAGCAGTTGAAAAGGGTGTTGAAAGAGCAAACGCATAATATGATATACAAAAAACTCCGTATCAGTCACCCGGTACGGGGTTTTTTCATACGCATTTTCAGAAATAACATAACGAAAGATGTTCTGAAAAAAA
>JBDHVQ010000123.1:0-6187 GCA_039809845.1 Clostridiaceae bacterium
AGTATTCTGCTGTCTTATACAGTTTCACCCAATTGTAGTATAATCTTTATCACAGGCTTTTTTACAATACTCAGTACCGGTCAGGATTATAGTCTGAAATATCTTAGTACGTCAGGGATAATTACTTTGATGTTCAGTCATATACTGACTTAAGTGATTAGTTTTTTTATAAAAAATGAAATGATTTATACAGATCAGAAAAATATATTTCTTTGGGAGGATTTATTATTTTTATGGAATCAGGAAAAAAATATTCAGGTTTTACCCTGAATGATGTAAGGGACTCAAAGGAAACGGGTTCACAGGTACATTATTTTCACCACGACAAATCAGGTGCTGACCTGATATTTTTAAAAAATTCAGATGAAAACAAGGCATTCGGCATAGGTTTCAATACACCTCCTGAAGACTCCACAGGTGTTGCCCACATAGTCGAACACTGTGTACTGTCAGGTTCAAGAAAATTCAAGACAAGGGAGCCATTCATGGAATTATACAAGAGTTCCATGGCTACTTTTTTGAATGCCATGACATACGGAGATATGACAATATATCCTGTATCTTCAATGAATGAAGAGGACTTCCATAACCTTATGGACGTATATCTCGATGCTGTCTTATTCCCAGATATATACAAGAGAAAGGAAATCTTCATGCAGGAAGGGTGGCACTACGACATCCATAATGAAGAAGATCCCATAACGTATAAGGGTGTAGTCTATAACGAAATGAAGGGCGCATATTCTGCTCCGGAAACTCAGGTGTTTTCCCAGGCTCTTGAAAAGATAATGCCCGGTTCTTCCTACGACAGGGAATCAGGCGGTTACCCATACGACATACCAAATCTTACGATGGAGAAGTTCCTGGCTTTCCACAGTAAATACTACCACCCTTCAAACTCCATGATCTATCTCTATGGAAATGTGGATATGGAAAAAACACTTGAATTCATAGACAGTGAATACCTCTCATCCTTTGATGATACAGAATCCAGGGCTTTCATTGAAAAATCAGCTGACTATGACAGGGAATCCTTAATGGAATTTTCCTACAATGCAGATGATACAGCAGACCCCGAAAAGAATTCATACCTCACCTACACCGTAAATCTTGGAACCTACGACAATAAAAACGAGCTGTTCCTTTCACAGCTCATGGCAGAAATCCTCATAAATTCTGAGTCATCTCCATTGAGACAGGCACTTCTTGCCAAGAATTTCGGTGAGGATATCATAGGAACCAGTACCAATGAATTTTACCTTAACCTGACGATCGGTGCCAAAAATACTTCAGACAAAAGACTCGGTGAATTCAAGGATGCCATAGAAAGTGAACTTAGAAAAATGGTGGATGAAGGAATTGACAGGGATCTTCTCATGGCTTCCCTTAATAAATTCGAAATGGGAATGAGAGAGTCCGGAGGGGCATTAAAGGGCATCATCTACTTTATCAGAACCATGAGTTCCTGGAGATATGAAAGAGATCCGATGGAAGCCCTTGAATTTGATGAAGTATTCCAGTATCTGAGGGATGAACTTAAAAACGGAATATTTGAAAAATTCATAGAACAAAAAATCCTTGGCAGTAAGAGGAAACTTCTGGCAGTACACAGACCATCATCTGATGTATTCCTTAAAAAAGATGAAGAGGAAAGGGAAAGATTAAGTAAATATAAAAAATCACTTTCACCTGAAAAACTTAAGGAACTCATTGAAGAAAACAAAGTACTCAGTGATTTCCAGACCCAGGAAGATTCAGAAGAAGACAAAAATACCATACCAAAACTTAAAATAGCAGATATTCCTGCAAAGGTTATGGATATATACGAAGAAAGGGAAGAAATATCCGGAGGCATTCTTTTAAAACACCCCATGGTGACTTCAGGTATCAACTATATATCATTTGTATTTTCAGAAGACCATCTTTCAAGACAGGAACTGATTTACCTCACGTACTTATCTGAAATGCTCGGCATCACAGATACTGAAAAAAGAAAATATTCAGAATTGAACAATGAGATAAACAAATACACTTCAGGATTGAGATTCAGACCTGCAGTTTATAAGGATACCAAAGAAAAGGGCAAATTTACTGTAAGGCTTCAGGTTTCTTCCTCAGCCATCGGAGAAAACTGGAAACATATCCTAAGACTCCTTACTGAAACAATATTCTCCACAGAATTTGAAGACAAAAAAAGACTCAGGGAAATACTGAATGTAATAAAATCCAATATGGAAATGACCTTTGACCAGAACGGAAACGGTCTTGTCATGGGAAGAGTAAAATCCTTCTTCTCGCCGGCAGATGAAATAGGTCAGCTCCTGGGAGGCATTACTTTCTACGATCATGTAAATTCACTGACATCTGATTTTGACAATAAGGCAGATAAGTTTATAGAAGAACTTAAAAAAGTATACGGCAAAGTATTCCTAAAGGAAAACCTCGTAGTTTCATTTACCTCAGGAGAAGAGGAAAAGAATGAAATTACTGAAGCCATAAAGAAATTTACAGAAACACTTAATGATAAAAAATACGAAAAGGCAGATACCCACACGGATCTTCATCCTGAAAGGGAAGCGATAACATCAGGATCCAATGTGCAGTATGTATCCACAGGGTTTGACCTTGTGGAAGCTGGATATAAGTACTCAGGGGAACTGGTTGTCCTCTCATCCCTTTTATCCCTCGACTACTACCACAATGCCATAAGGGCAAGGGGCGGGGCATACGGTGCAGGTATCAGTATAGAACCGACAGGTGAGACAGCCACTTATTCCTACAGGGATCCGAACCTTGAGAAAACAGTTGATGTCTACCACAGTACAGGTGAATTTTTAAGAAACGGAAAGTTCACTGAAGACGATATACGAAGCTATATAGTTGGATCCATGAAACACTTCAATCCGCCTTTTGCACCCTCTGATGCCGACGGTATAATGATTTCAAGATATCTCAGAAAGACATCTCTCAGTGACATAGAAGAAAGATTAAGACAGGCACTTAATTCCACCAGAGAATCAATGATGGGCTATGCAGATATGATGGACGATATCCTGAACAGAAATTACCTGTCAGTCTATGGTAACCGTGAAAAGATCTACTCTCAGAAAGAACTTTTCGACACCGTAAGACCTCTTAAAAAGACAGATAACTAACCAATCAGACAAATATATGAACCCTAACAGAAGGAACCTCCGCATTTAAAACGGTGGTTCCTTCTTCAATACATATATCCTTCCATACATACATCCTTCAATACGTACATCAGTCACTGATCCGGGGATAAAATCTTCTTCTTAAATGCAGGAGTAACTAATAATTTGCCGGTAAACGTAACCAACAGGCGCGAAGTGTTTCAAATTCATATTAATCTGATAGAATATATACTTGAAACCACAACGTTAAGTGAAATTATCTCCATTGTATTCAGGAGATAGTTTCCCATGATTTTTCAATACAAGAGGTAATGAAAATGGCTGACCGAACGAAAAGGGAAAAACTTATTCCCCATGTTAAAATGAATCCGGTAAGGGTTCTTGCACTGTCCTTTTTTCTCCTCATATTTATTGGGGCAGTACTTCTTACTTTGCCCATAGCTTCAAAATCGGGGGAATTCACCCCGTTTATCGATTCCTTTTTCACTTCCACAAGTGCTGTTTGTGTCACAGGACTTATAACCATGGATACGGCCACACACTGGTCAGTCTTTGGCAAGGCTGTGATACTGATACTTATACAGATCGGGGGTCTTGGATTCATGTCCTTTGCCACTTTAACTGCAATATACATGGGCAAGAAGCTTGGACTTAAGGAAAGGCTCCTCATGATGGAAGCGTATAATGCCATGAGTCTTCAGGGAATAATAAAGATGGTAAAATATGTCGTTATCTTTACCTTCGGTGTGGAACTTGCCGGTGCCCTTATTTTAATGACTCAGTTTATACCCATGGTAGGGTTTAAAAAGGGGGTACTCTGGGGAATATGGCACTCAGTTTCTGCATTCTGTAATGCAGGGTTTGACCTTTTCGGTAACTTTTCATCGCTGACATCTGTCAGTACCAACAAGGTTATCCTACTTACAATCGGGTCTCTCATAGCAATAGGTGGTCTGGGATTCGGTGTATGGATTGAAATCTGGAACTACAGGGAAAAGAAAAAACTTTCCTTCCATGCCAAAATGGTAATTTCAATAACCCTCATACTTATTTTCGGCGGTGCCTTTTTATTCCTTATAATGGAATTTACCAATCCTCATACTATAAGAAATATGCATTTTACGGACAAGGTAGTAAACTCCATATTTGCCTCTGTTTCACCCAGAACTGCAGGATTTAACAGTATAAGTACAAGTGAGATGACCCTTGCCGGAAGATTCCTCACCATCCTTCTGATGTTTATAGGGGGATCGCCGGGTTCCACGGCAGGGGGTGTAAAAACCACGGCACTTGGAGTGCTTTTTCTCGTAAGCTATACAGTACTGAAGGGAAGACACGATCCTGAAGCATTCGGAAGAAGAATCGGAAGGGAAGTAGTCTATAAAGCTTTCACCGTATTTACAATCGGGCTTTTCATAGTAGGAGCTGTTACCATGATAATGGGTTTTGCTGAACCCAACGCAAGTTTTGAAGAACTCATTTACGAAGCGACTTCGGCTTATGCAACGGTGGGTCTTACAGAAGGCATAACCCCGGGACTTCATTCTGTAAGTAAAATTGCACTCATTGCAGGGATGTTTTTAGGAAGGGTAGGACCGATAACTGTCCTTCTGGCCCTTTCAAGGAATGCAAACCCCGGAAGTTACCAGTATCCTGAAGGCAAGATACTCATAGGATAAGAACAAAACAAGCAATTTAAAATTATAATTACCGGTCAGGCCGGATAAACAAGAGGTAAAAAAATGTCAAAACAGTTTGTAGTCATAGGACTTGGAAGATTCGGAATGTCCGTGGCAGAAACACTGACTTCTCTCGGACACGATGTCCTCGCCATAGACAAGGATGAACAGATTATTCAGGATATGTCAGATAAAGTTACCCATGCGGTACAGCTCGATGCTACCGATGAATATGCACTGAGAACCCTCGGTGTAAGAAACTTCGACGTTGCAGTAGTAACGGTAGGTGAAAATGTACAGGCATCGATCATGATTACTCTTCTTCTTAAGGAAGCGGGAGTAAGGTTTGTCATCTGCAAGGGACAGTCTGAAATACACAAGAAGGTCCTCATGAAAATAGGTGCAGACAGGGTGGTTCTCCCTGAAAAGGATATGGGAGTAAGGGTTGCCCATAACCTTGTAACCAGCAGCCTTCTCGATTTTATCGAATTATCACCCGATTACTCTATAATGGAAATGGAAGTTCCCCAGGAATGGGTCGGAAAAAAGATCAAGGACCTCGATGTCAGGGCAAACTACGGTATCAATATAATGGCCCTTAAAAAGGGAGAAGATATCAATATTTCACCCAATGCAGAAGATGTCATAGGCTCTGATTCAATAATAATTTCAGTTGGGTCCAACGACGATCTTGCCCACCTTGAAAATAAGCTCCTGACCGATGATTAATGAAATAACTTCAGCCGCAGGTGCAAGGATAAAGGCAGTAAAAAAACTCCTTCAGAAAAAATACAGGGACGAAACTTCTGAATTTTTAATAGAAGGAGAAAGATTTGTAAGGGAAGCCGCAGCTTTGAATGCAGATATTGAAGAAATTTATATAAGACGCGGTAAAAAGGAAGAGGAATTCCTGAATGAATTCAGGTACTATGATATAACCTTGATTTCTGAAAAAGTGTTCGATACAATTTCAACCACCGTCAACAGCCAGGGAATAGCCGCAAGGGTTAAAAAACCCAGGGGTCTGACATTTCCTTTAAAACCAGGCAAATACCTTTATCTTGATTCAATACAGGATCCAGGAAATCTCGGGACAATAATAAGATCTGCCCATGCATTCAATATGACAGGAATTATGCTCTCCCCGGGAAGCTGTGATGTCTTTTCAGACAAGACTCTTAGAAGCACCATGGGGTCCATTTTCAGGGTAAATATAATGGAAAACGTAACGTACGGGGAACTTGAAAATTTAAATGACTTTACACTCTATGTAAGTCAGCTTGAAAATTCAGGGGACATCAGGAATATTAAGTTCAGCGAAAACCCGATAATAGTAATAGGCAACGAAGGCCG
>JBDHVQ010000124.1:0-6084 GCA_039809845.1 Clostridiaceae bacterium
CATCCTGACACTCTTGAAAAAAAGCTCGACATCATGACGGAGAAGATGCCGCCCCAGACAAAATTCATACTTTATTCAGGCACACTTGAAGCAACCCAGACCCATGTGGCGAGAGCTATCTGCAGACGAGCTGAAAGAGTATTTGTAAAACTTCTCCTGGAAATGGGTGAAGATGTATTCCCGCATTCCTACCAGTTCATAAACAGACTTTCCGACTACCTCTTTACCCTTGCAAGGTTCCTTAACCAGGAACTCGAAGGAACCGAAGTGGTTACCATAGTCTGGGAATAGATTTTAAAAAAAGATATTTAATAATGCATTTAAAAAGACAAAGGAAAACAGTTTAATCCTGCTTCCCTTTGTCTTTTTACTTCACTTTTTATATCCATATTTCACGTCGGAATCCAAAAGCCAGTAATATCTGAATCCCATCCTCAGTTATAAATAAGGGATTATTCCTGATCCAGCAGATTCCATTGTTCCGGTTATTTAAGATACTTCTTTCATACCTTTAAGCTTTGATATATACAAAAAATAATCAAGGCACCCCATCGGGATGCCTCGTATCAGCATGGTGGACAATCGGGGGTTCGAACCCCGGACCCCACGATTAAGAGTCGCGTGCTCTACCAACTGAGCTAATTATCCATACTCCGCTCATAAAGAGCGGAAAACCGGCATCAACCTACTTTTCCACAGGGCCTCCCCTGCAGTATCATCGGCACCAAAAGGCTTAACCATCGTGTTCGGGATGGGAACGGGTGTAGCCCTTAAGGTCATCAACACCGGATGTTTTTTACTGACAAAACTTATTATATGATTTTAACCTTTCGGTGTCAACATATTTTTTAAGATTTTTTCAAAAGTTTTTTCTGCCCGTTTTTCAGGGTTGATTCAGGGCGATTTTCTCATGTTTTTTCAAAAATCGCGTCAGTCAAAAATATCATTAAGAAAACGTTAACTCATTTATGATACTATAATTTATATAGTTTGCAAAGGAAGTGAAAATTTTGGATACATTAACCGGATTCCATATGCCTACACGGATTATAACCGGGGATGGCTGTCTTGTAAAGGGCAGCAGTTACCTTTCAGGGCTCGGAAAAAAGGCTCTTATAATAACAGGAAAGAATTCAAGCAAGATGAACGGTTCCCTCGATGATGCCATAGAGGCTCTCGAAAATGAAAAGATAAGGTACAAGATATTCGATAAAGTCGGTGAACATCCTTCAGTTGAACTGATACAGGAAATCTACGACAGATTCAGGGATGAGGGCATTGAATTCATACTGGCACTCGGAGGGGGAGCACCCATTGATGCTTCAAAAGCTGCAGGTGTGCTCTTCAGAAACAGGGAAATAAGTGCTGCAGAAGCTTTCAGTATGAAGAATTTAAGATCAATACCGATCGCTGCAGTACCTACAACTGCTGGTACAGGTTCAGAAGTTACTCCCTATTCAATAATTACGGACAGTTCAATGAGACAGAAAAAAGACTTCGGACAGGAGAGTTTCCCCAAAGTTGCGTATCTTGATTCAAGGTATACATACTATATTTCAAGGGAAAATACTGCAAATAATGCTGTGGATGCTCTGAGCCACCTGGTGGAGGGAGTACTCAACAAAAGGGCGACACTTTTTTCAGATACTCTCGCCATGAGAGGGCTGGCACTTTTTTCGGAAGTGAAGGACCACCTTATGAATGGAAATCTTACTGCAGAAGACAGAAAAAAACTTATAACAGCGTCAACCCTTGGAGGAATGGTGATATCCCAGACGGGAACGAGCATACCCCATGCACTGGGTTACATTCTTACAACCGACAAGGACCTTCCCCACGGATCGGCAACCGCTGCCATCTACAGGGGATATTTAAGGCTTTTCAACAATGATTCAAGATACCAGGCTGTATTAAAGACTCTGGGTTTCTCATCCTCCGATGAATTCACAGGGTTTATAAGTGACCTTACAGACTACGATTTATCCCTTACTGAAGAAGAAATAAGAAGTTACACCAATGCAAGTCTCAATAACCTCGGCAAAATGAAAAACCATCCCTATACCATAAGGAAGGAAGACATCGAGGAAATATACAGGGTTGCATCGCTTAAAAAATCAGCCGTCAGATAGGAAAGGGATTATAAAATGTGCGGAAGATTCAGAATAGAAATATCACCGGGTGATTTCATGGTCTTTTACGGACTTACAGAACCCGGTGAACATGATTATATTGAAAGAGGGTATGTTGAAAGAGAAAACGAAGAAGAGGCAAGGGATATTTATCCCGGTACTTCTTCACTTGTAATAAAAAACGACGGACTTGCAAAGATAAAGTGGGGCTTTCCCATGGATAAAAAGCTCATCATTAACGGCAGGAGTGAAACCGTATTTGAAAAACCCATGTTCAGGGATTCGGTACTTGAAAGAAGATGTATAATTCCTGCAGCTTTATTCTACGAATGGAATGAAAAAAGAAAATATACAATAAAAACAGATTCTCCCTGGTTTTATATGGCGGGAATAACAAAAGTCTTCCCCGATGAAATGGGAAAACCGGAAGAAAGGTTTCTCATAATGACAACGGATGCCGATGAAGATATGAAAAAACTCCATACAAGGATGCCTGTAATTCTTGAAAAAGAGGAAGCGAAAAGGTATTTAAGCTCCCATACTCCCCCATCGGAAATCGGAAAACTTCTGACTCCATGGAATAAAGGCCTCGAAATAAATCTTTCTGCCGGTGAGCAGATGTCATTTATGGATCTTCAGTAAATAAAAGAGGTGGGACCCTCCGCAGAATGAAATATACAGTCATTCTTATGATTCCCACCCTCTTTTTTCTATTTATAAAGTTCACCCTTTTCGTCCAGGGTGTAATAAAACCTGACCGTATTTATTACGGCAGTATTGGATGAAACAGAAGGTTTTGATTCAAGTATTATCTTATAGTCATCGTCTTCAATGACTTTTTCCTTCTCAGGATTTTTAATGAACTCAGCGGATTTTTTTATGACATCATCCTGACTTCCTTTGACAGCTTCCGGCATATCCTGCATGAAGAGTCTGATTCTTTCTTCATTGTCAGTATCTGAATATAGGTAAAGAGTCAGGATATAGCTCTCTGTTTCCCTGTCACCGTCAAAATCTGTATAGGTTATAAATGTCGTTTCCTGCCTGTCCTTATCAAAAAAAGATCTTGTGAATGAAGCTGAATTGATATCACCGAATTCACCTTCAAATTTTTCCCTCATTTTTTCCATGGATATCTGCGAAGTATTCGGAAGACCATATGACTGTCCGACCATGTAGTTATCCCTCATTCCATAGTATTCAATCTTTTTATCCCCGTATTTTTCTTCATAGCTTACATTCTTTTTGCCACTCAGAATATCATCTGCAGTCTTTCCGGTCATTTCTGATACTTTATTACCGCCGATGCCATAAAGTTCAGATTCAATGCCGGTTACTTTCTGAAGAAAACCAGAAGCTTCCGGAGATTCCAGGTTTTCCTTTTTTCCGAATGAAGTCTCAGTAAAGTTATAGTACACCTTACCATTCGTGTCGGATTTTATTTTTACAGAAACGTATTGGGCAGACTGTATATCGTTGAAATCAAAACCGGCTTCCGCTGATTCATAGCCCACTCCCGTAAGACCCAGGCTGAATTTCAGGGATTCCATCCTTTTGGCTTCGTAGTAACTGTTCTTTATTTTGATTTCAGGTTCCTGTTTCACAAATTCCATTTTTTTCTTTTCAGCTTCTGAAGTGGATGGATTTTCTTCAGGAGTTTCCGCACCTGTTGTCACTTCCTCTGCAGAAGGTGGCGGAGGCGGCGGAAGTTCCGCCCTGACAGTTACAGGAACGAGGGACAGTATTAAAACTGATGCAAGAAGAACAAGTCTTTTTTTCATATATAATACCCCTTTTTAATTCACCATAATCCGGCTTCATTAAACATCCATTAATACTATTATATGTTTATTCCGTTTAAAAAACCCCGCTCAAACGATTCAGGTCAAGAGATCAAAGTCAAAAGTTTTATTCCAAAAGATCTATCCGTAAAAAGATTCAGGCTGGAAGAACATTATAATCCCATAATCTGCTGATATTTCAATCTTTGTCATTCTAAACATCAGAAGATTATCTGATTATTATTCTCATAAACTGGTAAACCCCGGAGAAAATCCCCCGGGGTTTTTGAAATAATGAGGATTGAATTATTGTCCGGGTTATATGCTTATGCCGGAAGTTTCAAGGTAATTGTCGTATTCTCCCCTGTAGTCATTCACTCCGCCGTTTTCATTTATTTCAATTATCCTGTTTGCAACAGTCTGATTGAATGTATGGTCAAAGCAGGAGAAGAGAATTACTCCCTTGAAATCTATAAGTCCGTCATTAACCGCTGTTATGGATTCAAGATCCAGGTGGTTTGTAGGCTGATCAAGTATCAGAAGATTCGCTGAAGATAGCATCATCTTTGAGAGCATACATCTTACCTTTTCTCCTCCTGATAAAACCTTTGCCTGTTTCAATGCTTCATCTCCTGAAAAGAGCATTCTTCCTAAAAATCCCCTGATGTAGGTTTCTGTCTGGTCCTGGGAATACTGTCTTAACCAGTCTACAAGGGACATATCAGAATTTTTGAAATACTCTGAGTTGTCCTTTGGGAAATATGCCCTGGTTATTGTTATTCCGTATTTTACCCTTCCTTCATCCGGTTCCATTTCTCCGGCGAGGATTTTAAAGAGGGTAGTTACTGCTATATCGCTTCCTGAAAAAGAGATTTTATCGTCTCTTAATACAGTAAAGCTTACATTGTCGAGGACTTTAACGCCTTCAATTGTCTTGGAAAGATTTTCGACAAATAATATATCATTGCCCGGTTCCCTTTCCGGTTTAAATCCCACGAAAGGATATTTTCTTGATGATACCGCGATGTCGTCGAGTGTGATTTTATCTAGGAGCTTTTTCCTCGAAGTTGCCTGTTTGGATTTACTTGCGTTGGCAGAGAACCTTGCGATGAAGTTCTGAAGATCCCTGATTTTTTCTTCCTTCTTTTTGTTCTGGTCCTTTAAAAGCTGCTGTGTAAGCTGACTTGACTGATACCAGAAGTCGTAGTTGCCCATATAAATCTTAATCTTTCCAAAATCCACGTCGCATATATGCGTACAGACCATATTGAGGAAATGTCTGTCGTGGGATACTACGATTACCGTTCCTTCAAAATCTGCAAGGAAGTCTTCGAGCCAGGAAATTGCCTTAACGTCGAGGTTATTTGTAGGTTCATCGAGGATAAGTACTCCGGGTTTTCCGAAAAGTGCCTGGGCAAGAAGTACCTTTACCTTTTCATCATCCTCAAGTTCTGAAAGTTTCAGATAGTGAAGATCAGTTCCGATTCCAAGTCCCTGAAGGAGTGAGGATGCTTCTGCTTCCGCTTCCCATCCGTTCATATCAGCAAATTCAGCTTCAAGTTCTGCAGCCTTCATGCCGTCCTCATCGGAAAAATCTTCCTTTGCATAGAGTTCATCCTTTTCCTTCATTATGGAAAAGAGTCTGTCATTTCCCCTTATTACAGTTTCAAGGACCTCATTCTGGTCAAATTCGTGGTGGTCCTGTTTTAAAACCGACATTCTTACATTTGGTGCAAGTGATACATCTCCCGTATTGGGTTCAACTTCCCCGGAAAGTATTTTAAGAAAAGTGGACTTTCCCGCACCGTTTGCGCCGATTACCCCATAGCAGTTTCCCGGGGTGAATTTTAAATTGACATCATCAAAGAGCTTTCTTCCTCCGTACCTTAAAGATACATTGCTTACTGTTACCATTTATTTACCTCGTTCCTTATTTTCATTCTGATATTTATTACAATTGAGTCCCAATGATTCCTGCATTATTTGACTTTCAATTTCCGTATTCTGATTATTGCGTAAATTTTTATTTCTGCAGTGCTGTTTTTTGGATTATTTATTCTCATCAGCACAATTTTACATTATATCACACTATCTATAATTTAATTAACCCCATAAAAATTCCGGGACATTCCGCCCCGGTTTTTTCCGTTTTTTATCTGCCAGTTATCTCCTGA
>JBDHVQ010000125.1:0-6011 GCA_039809845.1 Clostridiaceae bacterium
CATCTGTCTGAATCAATATAAATCATTCAACCGGTCTGATATAATTATCAGAAACAGATAATTATATATCCTTGCTTTGAAACATATTCAGGGAAGAGATATAAGGGAAACAGATATTAAAGAAGGACCGGAATTTATGGATAACAGTAAGTACAGATATACATCTCCAATAGGAACAATGGTAATTGAAACAGATGGAGAATTTATTTTAAGACTGGATTTTAAAGGAAATAAGGAAGTAAATCCTGAAAAAATTAATCACGAAGAAAATTGTGATCATACGGAACCACATTGTGTAATCACTGCCAGGATGTGGCTGGATAGATACTTTAAAGGTGAAAATCCTTCCATAACTGAATTGCCAATAAAGCCCATGGGAACGGATTTCCAGATGAAGATTTGGGACATTTTAAAATCCATACCGTATGGTGAAACCATAACATATGGAGAAATAGCAAGGGCGGCGGGATATGGAACGGAAGAAAAAGCAGCTGCATCACAGGCTGTCGGTGGAGCAGTAGGAAGGAATCCCATTTCTATAATCATTCCGTGTCACCGTGTAATAGGCAAAAACGGAAACCTTACAGGATATGCCGGTGGTATTGATAAGAAGGTGTTTCTCCTCCAAATTGAGGGACACAACATGGATAATTTAAGAATGCCAAAAATCAAAGTTATTAAGCATAAGAAAGAAATCAAATAATAATCAAATAATAATCTGTAATTCCAAAAAAATATCTGGAAACAGAAGGTGATAATAATGGAATATGAAACTGGAGACAATAAAAAAACACAGGAAAAATATACAGACCATAATTCCAGAACCATAGATAAATGGGTGGAATAAGGATGGCAGTGGGGAATACCCATAACCTATGAAGAATATGAAGATGCACTGGAAGGAAGATCCAAGGTATATCTTACTCCTGCGAAGCCGGTACCGGAAGAGTGGTTTGGTAATCTTAGAGGAAAGAAACTTTTAGGACTTGCTTCCGGAGGTGGACAGCAGATACCCATATTCACAGATCTGGGAGCAATCTGTACGGTCATGGATTATTCCGCATCTCAGATTGAAAGTGAAAAGAAGGTTGCAGAAAGGGAAGGTTATAATGTAAATGCAATAATCGGAGATATGACAGAAAGATTTCCCTTTGATGACGAGAGTTTTGACATCATTTTCCATCCAGTCAGCAACTGCTATGTCGAAGATATAGACCATGTATTCAGAGAGTGCAGCAGGATATTAAAACCAGGTGGAATACTCCTTTGCGGGCTCGACACAGGAATCAATTATATAGTCGATGAAAAGGAAGAAAGAATAGTCAGGGGACTGCCATTCAATCCTTTGAAAAATGAGGAGAACAGGGAAGAATGTCTTAAAGATGATTCGGGTTTCCAGTTCTCACATACCTTTTCAGAACAGATAATGGGACAGATTAACGGAGGATTTAAAATAAAGGAAGTCATGGATGATACAAATGGAGAGGGAAGACTGCATGAACTCAACATACCGTCATTTATTATGACAAGAGCCATCAAGGAATAAAAATCCATTTATATCCAAGAATTTATTCCCAGTATTTACCGGAACATTGTTTGTTGTATCCTGGGGCTGATTTCAGTTATTTCAGTTAAAGTACACTGTAAAAAATTGTACTTCAATAAAAAATCAAAGGCAGATCCATGACTTTCTGTCAGGAATCTGCCTTTGATTTTTATGCTTTTTTGTTTTTCACTGGAAATTTATTTCTATATTGCTTCCTGATTTATACTACTTTCTCGTTGGAGTTTTCAAGGTAATTATAAACGAGGGCAGCAAGACCACCACCTATAAGGGGAGCAGCAATGAAAATCCAGAGAAGAGAAAGGGGAGTCCCATTACCGTGTATCATGGCCATTACGGCAGGTCCAAAGCTTCTTGCAGGGTTTACAGATGTTCCTGTAAGTCCTATTCCTAATATATGCACCAGGGTAAGAGAGAAACCTATAACGAGTCCTCCGAAAGAACCATGTGGTGCTCTTTTACTTGTTACACCAAGAACCGCCATTACGAATATAAAAGTAAGGATTATCTCAACAATGAGACCTGCAGCGACACTGTTGTTAAGGCTTGCAATACCGTTTGAACCAAAGCCGCCAGTCATGTCCTTAAGACCACCGAGGTTGAAAATAAGTGACAGAATACCTGCTCCGGCAAAGGCACCTACAAACTGTGCGATGATGTAGTTGACAAGCTCAGCACCTGTCATACCCTTGCTTAAATAAACACCAAAAGATACAGCAGGATTGATATGACATCCTGAAATATTACCTATGGAATAGGCAAGAGCAACTATTGAAAGACCAAATGCAAGTGCAGTAAGAAGATATCCGGATCCATTCGCGGAATCAACTCCGACAAGCATTGCAGTACCACATCCCATGATAACAAGGAGAGCAGTACCGATACATTCAGCTATGTACTTTCTCATAAAAATACCTCCGATAAAACATTATAAGTACAATAAAAGTTTATCAGCCAACTGTTGATTGAAAGTTTCTGAAGTGTTAATTCATTTGTTGTCAGCAAAAAAGTAAAAATATGACGAAAACCCTGAAGTAAGCCTTTTTGGCATTGTTCAGGGTTTTCATCAGTTAAGATTTAGGGTTTATAATATTTGTTCGATCATAAAAGCTTTATCATACAAAATGAATCAAAAAAATAAATTGCCTTAAGGAGTTACAATCTATTTATTTATCAGAAGCTGACAGGAACATGCTTCTTTTCCTTCAGGGCTTTTCCAGGACACTCAACTATGCACCTTAAACAGTCCTCACAGCGTGATCTGTCTATCAGAGGATAACCGTCAGCTACTTCCTTGTAGGAGCCTCTTGGGCAGACCTCGATGCATTTTCCACACTGGGAACACCTTTCTTTCTGAAAGATTACTTCTCTTTTCGGGAAAGGGATAGTTTCTCCGAAGGGAAGAGTAAGCAGAGCATCATATCTCATTTTGGGTTTCTGATAAGTATATGTTGCCTTCTTGATCTGTTTTGCAATTGCATCGACAGCATTTTCTATCTTCTTTTCCCATGTTGAATCGATAAAGTTTCTGAAGGAAGAAAAATATCCTTTGTCAGAATTGCTGTCTTTACTCTTAATGGCAGAAGCCTTGATGTATGTATTTGATACTGTGTAGTAATTTTTTGATTTTAATTTGCCTGCAGTCTGTCTCAGTGAATTGCCGGGTAGGGATCTGCAGTTGGCAAATAAAGCCACAGGTCTTTTATCTAAGAGTATATTGAGCCTTCCCAGAAACTCCCTGAATGTCTTTGATGGTAATCCATCATATACTGGGAAAGCAAAAACAAGGAAGTCACTTTCTTTTATTCTGTTGTAATCACTGAACCCTTCAATATTGACCACATCCACTGTGGGATTATCAAGTTTTTTGGTAAATAAATCCTTGAGTTTTTCAGACATCTTTCTGGTTGTGCCCCTGCCGGAATGGTAAAGTATCATTATTCGTTCCATAACCCACTGCCTCATTCTTCCTAGTCTTTTATCTTTATATAAATCAGAGTATTTCTTATATCTGTTTCTTGGTTATTATTTTGTTATTCTATTAATATTCTTTGGTCTTATTACAGTTTTATATTTTTTATAATTATTTTCTGTATATAATTAAAACATATATTTTTCAGAACAAAATAATATAATCAGCCTACTTAGTGTAGTCTATTCTTTAAATGTTAATAAATTAAGAACATTATTTATATACCATATAAACTTTGGAATTTCTTTTAACTTTATCGGATAAAAAAAGACAACCGTCAATTATCGGCTGTCTGAAAACGGGTTATATTAAGGAGTTGGTATTTTACGAAAAAGTATTCGTAACACTTCTATCTTAACAACGTGTGAAATGAATATCAATACTACAAAATATAATTATATCTTTATCAATATAAAACCCTTATTTCTTCTTTTTGATTTTATAACACTCATTTTTTTACAATTGTTGGTATTTAAAGTATAGATTTAAACCGCTTGTATACCAGTATTCCAAATAATTACCTATTCTTCTTTATTCCGGTCGAACCTTTTGATTCCTGATTCAGTGATGAGGGCATTTAAAGGAATATCGAATTGGTTCCTTGGTGCTTCATCAATCTTCTGGAGATTGAAAGCAATACCGATAAGACTTACCTTATCTTTGATATCAGCAAGGAATTTGTCGTAGAAACCGCCGCCATAACCTACCCTGTAACCGTCGGTGTCAAATGCAACTCCTGGAGTCACAATAAGATCTATAAGTGTCTTGTCAAATGGTCTTAATTTATCCTTTTCAGGTGCCAGGATACCGTAGAATCCTTCTTTAAGATCGTTAAATGAATTTATTTCACTTGCAATCATTATGGGGTTTCCCTTTTCAACATAGGGAACCACAATAGTCTTTCCGTCTTTCAAAGCATCCTTTATGAATTCATGGGTCCTCACTTCATCTTCAAATGATACAAAACACATTATTACCTTAGCATTTTTATATTCTTCAGTGTTTTTAAGAGTATCGATGATTTTTGAAGAAGCTGCTTTATAGCCTTTGAAATTTTCCTTTAAGAACTTCTTTCTCTTCTCAAGAATTTCCCTTCTTATAATTCTTTTATCTTCCCTCGTCATGAAAGCATCGAAGCTCATCTTGGGGTTAGGATTCTGCTGTCTTGTTGAAGCCATATATATTTTCTCCTCGTATAAGTATTCAAAAGATCAGATACATTCCATCAATCCATAAGATTCTGATAAAAAAAGAATCTGATTCTGTACCTTCTATTCTAACCCAGGAAGTAAAGAAAATCAGAATAAGGGCTATAAAAGATAAAAATTTCAAATCCTGTTAATACTATGAAAAATATATGGAACAATATATGGATTGATGTTATTTTTAAAAATGCAGGGAATGCCGATGCAGAAAACTCTCTGATCAAAAGACAAAGAACAGGATATCCTCGGCTTTGTACTGCTGAAAAAATTAAAAGCAGGGAAGGGATGAATTGGAATACGTGAAATGATTATCTCATCAGATTACAGTCTTGGCGGGAGAATAATGGATATAGCTTCATGGCATAAAGTAATTTCTTCAGTAAGAACTGATTCAAGGGTCTTCGTTGAAAATACAGAATCTGTAATAACGGGAAAAGACAACACAGGAAGAGACAAAATATCAATAATCTGCTCAAAGGAAACTTCAGAGAAAATAACTGCGGATATATATATAACGAGATACTTGGACTTGAAAAAGGAGATATTTCAATTTATCTCACCGGTATTAATAAACCGGTTAGCGGACTTCCACAAGTATTCAATGAATACCAGGAAATTACTGACAAAAAACAAATTACCTCCTTTAACTATAAGCAACAAGAAACTGGAACTTATGAGATTGAAGATGTCTTGGATCAGTCTGAAACAGAGGCATTAAAAGACATAAGTACTTTCTATAATCATTCCAATAATCGTTCCAATAATCGTTCCATTGATAGTTCCGATAATAGTTCCATGAATAAATCTGGAAAAGGTTCTGAAAACAATAATACTGAAGGACCAAATAATAATCTGAATAACACTTATCATGGAAAAATTGGTCCGGATAAGATTAACCAGAATAAGAGTGAAAATAACTGTTTAAAGATAAATGAGAAAGGAAAAAATCTGATGTCAAAAAAAAAGAGAGATTAAAGGCTGTATATGTAATAGTAGAGAAGGGATTTTCAGAAGATGTGATAGAAGCAGGAGAAAAGGCAGGTACCGGCGGAGCCACCATAATACCTGCAGAAGGAAACAGATCCGCTGCCAATTATGTTGCACCGGGACTAATAATAAACCCACACAAGGAGATTGTCCTCATAATTACCGAAAAAGAAAAGGCTGAAACCCTATTTGAAATACTCTCTGAAGAAGATGGTGTCTTATATAAAGGAAAAGGGATAGCTTATATGACAGACATTGAAAAAGCGGAAGGTCTTAAAAAAGA
>JBDHVQ010000126.1:0-5965 GCA_039809845.1 Clostridiaceae bacterium
TTTTTTAAAATGGTGCGTATGCGTTGTCTGACCACCAGTCGGTCTTTAATTCTTCGTATTCCTTACTGAACATATCCCTGTGCTGGATTTCCCAATCTCTTAACTTCAGGAGGAACTGCTTTTCGCCTTCATCTGTTGCTTTTTCAGCTTCATCAGCATAGAACTGCTGTGAATCTTCTTCCATCTTCATTGCAATTGAAAGTGCTGATACTGCGAGAGAAAGATCTTCAGGAGTCATTGCTGAAAACTTGAATATTCCAGGAGTCGGAAGTTCAATTTTTGCAAGCTCCATGTTTTCTTCAGGAGTGTTGTTGAGGAACTTCTTCAACATCTCGATGTGCTTTAATTCTTCATTGGCAATGTCTGTAAATACCTTTGAAACTTCAGGACTAGATACCTTTTCTGCGTACATCTTGTAGAACTGATATCCTTCCACCTCGTTAAGTATTGCCTGTTTTGCCAGGGCGAGCTTTCTTTCTTCTCTTTCCATTTTTACCTCTCCTTTTACTTTATGTTTAAACGATTAGAATACAGTATATTTCAATTATAAGGGGGAATTGTTAACATTTTCTATACTTTAACGTTAATTGAAAATCTTTTATGCAATTTGTTATTTATTGCAGCTCCTGGTGTTATCTTTTTCAAGATAAAGGGAATAAATATGGAAAATAGTCTTTTAGAGATAAAAAAATTAGTACCATGTAACATCATCAATATATTAACATGTACTAATTTTGATTTCTGTATTTAATTTATGATTCTATTCCGTGTCTGTATGCATAACTCTGGGATATTGCCATGAGAAGGTAGAAGGTGAACAAGGGTTTCGGCGCTTCAAAGTAACAGTCGAGCATATTGGCACCGTAGAATATTATTATCGCCATCTTGATTCCCTGGTAGGTTCCCATAGTAACATTATCAGTACGCGGATCATTTTCAATCCCTGTACAGGTCTTTATACTCCAGATGACCATGATGATGCACATTATAAGTCCCGGAATACCAAGTTCTGATGAGAATCTTAAAAACATGTTGTGGGCATGCCACACTACCGGTATATCCCATCCATTGAAAAGTTCAGGATGGTTTTCCTTGTATTCAACATATGCGTACCTGTAGGCAAGTCCCCCGGTACCACCGATGGGGTATTTTTTACTCATATCTATGGATGTCATCCATATCTTGACCCTCGATACATTCTGTTCGTAGGAGAATACATCGAGTGCCCTGTGTCTTATTGTAGGTACTGTTGCCACAAGTATACCGAATACTGCAAGTATCCATATGAGTTTTTTATTGTATTTTATTATTATGTAAAAAAGTCCTATCATAACCATGAGTAGCACCGCACGGGACAATGCAAGCATGACACCCATAAAGGATAAGAGAGTCAGAATCCCGAATTTAATCATCGATTCTGTCCGCTTGTCATGAAAGAGCATGGAAAGTCCTGCAAAGAAGCCCATGGCGCAGTATACTGCAAGGTTATTGACGTTTTCAAGTGTTGCTATATTTCTTACCCTGTCAAAGGGTATATGCTGGGTCCTCGTCTGTATGAACTGCCAGAAAAGAAGTCCCGTAACCATGACAACTGAAGCGTAATACACGGTCAAAAAGAGCTTTCTCATCCATTCATCGTTGAATTCGTATTTCACCACAAAGAAAAGATTGGTAAGGAAAAGGTATAAAATTCCTATTCCCACTGAATCCAGGGGTCCAAGAGACCATGCGGCAGATAAAAAAGTCCACACCATAATCAGTCCTATGGCAAGTGTGGTCCTGCTCTTTCTCATGTCGAGGACACCTTCAATGAGTCTTTCCCTTGCGTCATCATCTATGGCCACATAAAGAAGGTATATGGGCACGGAAACCACTCCCATGACTATGCCGTGATAGTAGGGTACCAGTGGATATAAAAATACGAGGGCTGCGAATATACCAAGTACAAGACTTCTGAGTGTCTTTGGCATCCTGTTATCACCTCACGAAAGTAACGTTCTTAAAAATAAGGGCAGTGTTATCCTGAATGCCCACAGATTCCATTATATCAGTATTGGAACCCAATAATCCTCACCATAATCCAAAATTAATAATTGAATACCGGGAATTTCTGTCAGACATAATATTATGGCATGAACTTAAATTCAAATGAACTGAAAGAATTCTTTACCGGGTTTATTTACCGGAATTATTCACCTGACTTATTACTGTGATTAAAATATAAGTTCACCCGGCTTATATCCGAAGGGAAGTTCTTCTTCCTCAACAAATTTAAAATCTGGATCCATAAGTACAGGAATAAATGCGTAGTACGGCATCTTTGTAAATTCACATCCGTAGGCACTCTGTCCGAACCACTTACCTTCCTTTGCACCGAGATTCAAATCCCTTGCAAATTTGGTGTCATTGGAACAGTCGTGGACGAGGATGGGCCACTTTTTCAGGGCTGCTGACTTCATGAATTCAAAAGTGAGGTCGCGGCTCCATATTGGGGAAATATATCCGTGTCTTGAAATGTACATATTTTCCCCTTCGTAGTTTCCGATGTTGTTGTCATTTAAATGAAGTTCAGCGCAGTTAATAAAATCCGGAGATGCATCGAATATCTTTTCCTTTTTCTCCATGAAGCTTGCTAAGAATTCAGGAGTCATGGGAGTCTCAATGCCGACCTTTTTAATATATTTCTTTGCAGTCTTTATATTTTCAATGACCTTATCAGAAGTTCCCGATGCCCCGAGGTTGAACCTTAATTCATCAAGTCCTTCTTCACCGAGTGCTTTCAGATTCTCCTCATCTGCGAGGATTCCGTTTGTGTACATATGCTGATGGATTCCGTGCTCCTTAAACTTTCTTATTATTGGATAGTACTTTTCTATCTCCATGAAGGGTTCAAGATAAACATAGGAAATACCCGTCGGTTTCTTATAAGTTGAAAGGAGAAGATCAAGGTCCTTTTTGTAGAACTTAGTTCCTCCTATTTCCCACATTCCTTCTCCTATGGGAGGAATCTCATCGAGTTCCCCGTAGTTATAGCAGAACCTGCATTCAATGTTGCATCTGTTTGTCTTTCTTATGGCAGATAAACCGGTTCCCATAAGACATGAAGAACATCCCCTCGGAAAATCGCCTTCATTTCCCACATAAAATGTCCTACCTGAAAGGCTCTTAAGACCTGGTATTTCACTCTTTAATTTTTCTCTTCTTGAATCCACTGCCCTTTCAATCTGGGCAAAGACAGCCAGGGCTATTTCCTGCTGTTTTACCATGAGTTCTTCATCTTCGGGTAGTGCTGCAAAAAACTCAAACCAGCTCAGTGCATCCTTCTTTGATATATTCATATTTTCACTCCATAATGTATTATTTAAAATTAATGTATTACTTGAATTTAATATATTTTTAATTGCTTCTTTTAGTAAATACTTATTGTGTTATACTATCCGTAAAAATTTATAAGGAAATTAATACTTTTAATACTCCCCTGATCTTAAGACCGGCTTTACTATCATATATTTTTATGCCGGTTATCACAAGAAAAAGAATTGAGAAGTAACTTTTTAATTCTATTCATATTCAGTGGGGGATGTCTCCCAAAGGATTCGGGGAATGAGGATCATTTGTGAGGATTTCAATGATGTGTTTAATATTTATTTGAAAATTGAAAATCAAGACCTTTTCCCCAATTCCCTTGATGTTAAAAATATTATAAAAATAAAATAATCCCATATTTCAGGGATTATGAAAATTATTATATTTAATATTGTCAGGATTAGTGAGAGGAATATTTTATTACTGCTGTTTCCTCGGGGATCATTACCCTTTCTGACTTTCCTGTATTCCTTATGTTGCATGCGAGGAGTAAGTCAGTATTGTTTCCTGTGCAGTAAAGGGATATGGATTTTAATTCCCTCTGGGGAGAAATAATCATCTTGAAATCCATTTTTTTGGAATCACCCATTTTCTGCAGTGAAAATATTTCAACTTCGGGAATATTTACTGCAATAAATGACGACAGGCTCATAATGATATCATCTGCCGACTCCCCTTCTGTCTCAATGATAATATTTCCGTTCCTGTCCTTTGAATATCTGGCATTTTTAACCGCCCTTCTTAAATCTTCAAAGGTGATATTCCCTGCCCTTATCTTTTCAAGTACGTCAAATTCAGTCAGTCCGTAGGGTGAGGATGCATAACTCCACTTGCCGCCGTTTCTTTTTCCGAAGACATCCCTGCCCCTTAAGTATATTTCGTCCTTGTCTCCTGTTACTGTATTTTCCAAAAATACATGGGCTGTATTTCCAAGGAAGTCTATATCTGCTTTTCCGGATATTTTAGAAAAATCGCCGTCTTCTATTATGTAGTCTGCAGTAAGACCCGGTGTCTTTTTAAGCTTGTCAGATGCCTCTATAAATGCATTCATTGTTTCCATTCCGGAAATAATACTGATTTCCGAAGGCAATGCTTTTTCCATTGAATATGCATGTGCTGTTAACCTTGCGTCTGTCAGGAGCATAAACAGGACAAACACAGATGCTATTGCTTTGATTTTTAATTTCATGGTTTTGATAACTGTTTTAGTTCACTCCTTTTAAGTCTCTATATTCATATTCATGTTTTCCATGACTGTCAGTGCATAGTCCTGAAGAACCAGGTCACTTGAAGTCAGGAGATGTCTTTTAAGTACTATTTCTGATTCGGGATACATATTCTGTACCACCACTGCATTTGCCATGACACAGAGATTTGTTTCAGCTCCTGCAAGTTCAATTCTTTCAGGTCCTTTTTCTCCGTATACCTTCCTTAAGTAACTGGCTGCTTCTTCTGAGATACCGTAGTAGAACTTTTCAAGATACACTGCTTCCTGCAACAGCTCCTTGAATTCTCCGTAGAGTGATGAAGCCCATAATCTTTCTTCTTCACTTCTTCCGTCTTTTTCAGTATAACGGTTGAGTGTATAGACTATATCTTCTCCGTCAGAAACTGCCCTTTTTATTCTGTCTGTAAGTCCGGGGACAATAGATGATGCCCCTTCAAAATAATACTTTCCTTTTTTATCAAAATAATCGTTCTGTAAGTCTATAAGAAAGAGCAAATTATCCCTCCTTATTTTTTGTATATTCCTGCGGTGTCTTCGGGAACTATGGGAAGGCCTGGGTTGAACATGGGTATTGTCTTGAATTTGAACCTTGATTCCCTGTATTTTCTCTCTATTTTTTCCTTCACTGCCTTATCTGCTTCACCTTTTCTTATGAAATCATTGACTTCTGCATAGGTAAATCCCAATACATCTTCGTCTGTCTTTCCGGTCAGCCCGTCTGCCGGGGGCTTTATAAGGAATTTTTCAGGTATTTCCATAAGTCTTCCAAGCTCAATGACTTCTTCAGTGGTCAGCATTCCGAGGGGACTGAAGGCTCCTGCAGTATCACCGTATATAGTCGCATAGCCCACCCAGTCTTCTGACATGTTGCTGGTATTTATTACACGGCTTCCTATTATGGACTGCGATATGCCGTAAAGGAGTGTCATCCTTATTCTCGGTGAGAGGTTTAAAAGAGTGGTTTCAGAAAGGACCACATGATCATCCATAAGATCCCTGAAAGTGTCTGTAAGTCTTTTGATGTTGATTTCATAGTGGTTAATGCCGAGAAGTTCACATATTTCCAGAGCATAGTTCTTGTCTCCCTGGACTCCGTCAGGCATCAGTACACCAAAGACATTTTCCTTGCCGAGAACTTTTGTCATAAGAGCCGCGATGACACTCGAGTCCTTGCCGCCTGATATTCCTATTACCGCCTTACTCCCGCCTGTCTCATCCATCATTTTTTTAGTCCATTTAAGGAGTTCATCATAAATTTTTCCATATTCTGCCATTATATCCACACCGCCTCAATCAGTATTTTTTCATTTTCCATGCATTTCTTAATCTGATTATACTACACCATCAGGACAAATTCCGTTTCTGACAGTA
>JBDHVQ010000127.1:0-5921 GCA_039809845.1 Clostridiaceae bacterium
ACAGTACTCAAAGAAGTACAGTACTCAAAGAAGTACAGTACTCAAAGAAGAACGGTACCCGAAGATGTACAGTACTTTAAGAAAGATAGCTGAAGAGACCTAAAGAGATCTAAAGAGAGCTATTAAAATATATCCTCTGAAGAAAAATATTCATTGTTTAGGGAATGGGATTATTTTCGGGGGATTTTACATCACTGTTTCTTTGGCTGATTCAGATTGAGAATATATATTTTACTAAAATCCCTTTTTTCATTAAAATAATGAATGGAGAAGGGATTTTTTGTAAGACATTTACTGAAATCATACTGAAAAAAGAAGGTTATAACCGAACTGTCATATACAAAAAGATCTTCATAAAAAACATATTCAGAGAAAAAAGATTATCATTAAGAATAAGACCGCAAAAAGAATTAGATCACAAAAAGAATAAGATCGCAAACAAAATACTTTAAAAACATGAAGGGAAGATATATATGGGAACAAAAGGACCACAGGGAATGGAAAAGGCAGAATTAAGAATAGAAATGCTTAAAAGGACAATGGAAAAGAAAAAGGAAACCCACGAAAGGCTTAAAAATGCAGGGGTATTTTTTATAGATGCAGAATCATGCATCATTTCTGAAGAAACAGAGATCGGAGAAAATACAGTAATATATCCCAATGTAATTTTTGAGGGGAAGGTTAAAATCGGTAAAGGATGCATCATCTGGCCGGGTACAAGAATCACTGATTCCATACTGGGGGATTTCTGCGAGATACAGAATTCGGTGATAACATCATCCACTGTCGGAAACAGTGTAACCATGGGTCCTTTTGCCTACATAAGACCTGAATCGGAGATCGGCGATGGGGTGAAAATCGGAGACTTTGTGGAAATCAAAAAGACTACACTCGGTGAAGGCACCAAGGTATCCCACCTTACTTATCTCGGGGATGCTACCATAGGGAAAAATGTAAACTTCGGATGCGGAACCGTAGTCGTAAATTATGACGGCAAAGTCAAAAACAGAACCGAAGTCGGGGATAATTCATTCATCGGCTGCAACACAAATCTTGTGGCACCTGTAAAGATAGGCTGCAATGCATATACTGCCGCAGGAACAACTGTCACTCAAGATGTGCCCGACGGTAATCTCGCTGTGGGAAGGGTAAGACAGGCAAACAAGGAAGGCTGGGTTGAGAAAAAGGGATTCATGAAGTAATCCGCAAGGGGGTTTCTATGGTTTTATCTGGAGAACCTGTAATAATAGCCGGAAGCTTCGGGCAGTCCCTCGGGGTGAAGATATCTGAAATAACCGGCATAAAGATGGGGAAGATATTTTCGGGTAAATTTTCAGACGGGGAAACGAGAATAAGAATAGATGAAGATGTAACCGGAAAGGATGCATTCGTGGTTCAGCCGACAAGTCCTCCTGTAAATGATTCTATCATGGAACTTATGCTGATCTGCGATGCCTTAAGGGGCTGGGATGCAGGAAGGATAACCGCTGTAATTCCTTATTTTGGATATGCAAGGCAGGAGAGGGCAGTAAGAAAGGGAGAACCCATCGCAGCGGAAATTGCAGCTGACATGATTTCTTCAGTTGCAGGAAGTGTCATCACCATGGATATACATGCCCAGGTGGTAATGGAATACTTTGATGTCCCTTCTGAAAATATATGCGGCACTCCTGTTTTTGCATCTTTTTTCAGAGAAAAAATGTATTACCCTGAAGATTCAGTCGTTGTGGCCCCTGATTTAGGTTCCATAACAAGGAGCAGGAGACTTTCCGATGCCCTGGGCATTCCGCTGGCTTTTACCGACAAGAAAAGACCTGATGCCAATATTTCTGAAATCACTGGATTCATGGGGGATGTCAGTGGAAAAAGATGTATCCTGACCGATGACATCATAGATACGGCAGGTACAATAACTGAAACTGCAGCAATGGTGACTGAAATGGGAGCTTCCAAAGTATATGCCTTTGCAGCCCACGGTGTACTTTCGGGGGAAGCATTTGAAAAGATATATGAATCACACATTGAAAAAGTCGTACTCCTCGATACTGTCCCCTTTGATGAAGATAAGGACAGGCGGGTAAGGGGAGACAGGGAATCAAAATTTGAAGTTCTTTCTTCTGCCGGAATATTTGCAGAAAAAATCACGGAGATAAGTTCGGGTTATAAATTTTCTGAAATTAAAAAATACAGGTAGTGAAAAGTATGGTATCCATTCAGAACCCTATATTTGACACGTCCGTGAATATAATATTAAATTTTATAGCCAAATGTTAATGGATGATGACACTGTCATATAGTGGTAATATCATAGCCATTGTGCGCAATATGATGATAAATCCCCGGAATAAATAAATATGGGGGTACAAGGAGGTTCTCGTGGAAGGGAAAATAGGAAAGATACTTATTGTTGACGACGATGAAAATATAAGCGAAGTGCTTAAGATGTACCTGCAGAACTCAGGTTACGATACAAGGGTGTGCGCAGACGGTAAGTCAGCACAGGAAGTTTTTGTGGACTACAAGCCCGACCTTGTTATCCTCGATATAATGCTCCCGTTCATCGAAGGTACAGATGTCCTGAAATGGATAAGAAGGGACTACGAGACACCTGTAATCATGCTGACTGCAAAGGGTGACACCTTTGACAAGGTCTTAAACCTTGAACTCGGCGCAGACGACTACATGGTGAAACCCTTTGAACCCAAGGAGGTAGTTGCAAGGGTAAAGGCAGTAATGAGAAGGTTCAACGTTGAAGGCGGCGGAAAGGAAGTCCTCAACTTCCCTGAACTCGTTGTCGATGTGAATTCATATTCTGTTACTTACAGGGGACAGGACGTCAAGATGCCTCCCAAGGAATTTGAACTTTTATACCACCTGGCTTCAAACAAGAACAGGGTATTCACAAGGGAACAGCTCCTCTGTGAGGTATGGGGATACGATTATCCCGGCGACTCAAGAACCGTTGACGTACACATCAAAAGACTGCGTGAAAAACTCCTCGGAGGACCCAACTGGCAGCTTGAAACTGTCTGGGGCGTAGGTTACAAGTTCGAAGTAAAATAAGATGGAAAGACAGGAATAAAAATGAAAAGTACAAGTCTTGTATCAAAGCTTGTAACAACCTTTACTGTCATACTTGCCATAAGCTATATGATAATTGCAACTGTCCTCTCCGTATGGGTACAGAGGAACTATATCAATGAGAGAAGAGTCCGCCTGCAGGACTCTTCCGACTTCATAGAGGAAAATGTCAAGACGTGGCAGGCTGGAAATATAAGCAAGGATACCCTGGTTAGTGTCATGGACTACCTGGGAAACGGAATCAACAAATCCGATGTAATCCTGGTCGATGAAAGAAACCTCGTTTATTTCGTCTCAAGGGAAGGACTCGATCCTCTCCTTTTTAAAGAATTCACACTTCAGAACCCGGAAAGCCTAAGAAAAGGAAAGGTTCAGGAAATTTTAGGAGAAAAGATACCGGGTACGGAAGAGACCAGTTTTGCATATATAAACCCCGTAATGGAAGACAGTGAATACAGGGGCGCAGTTGTAATACTGACTCCTGAAAGGGAATTAAGAAACAAGATCAACAGCATATTCTTCATAATATGGATTGCAACCCTCATTTCACTTATAGCTTCAGTATTCATAATCTACTACTTTGCACAGAGGGTTCTCATAAGACCTCTCCATGATCTCAATGAAGTTGCAAAGAAGATGAACGGCGGTGACTTTTCCATAAGGGCCCATATAACTTCCGACGACGAAATAGGCCAGCTGGGTGAATCCTTCAACAGGATGGCAGGCTCCATGGAAAGCACCGAGGACAACAGGCGTGATTTCATATCCAATATATCCCATGAATTAAGATCCCCCATTACTTCAATAAGGGGATTCATAGCAGGAATGATCGACGGGATTATACCCAAGGACAAGGAAAACTACTACTTAAGCGTCGTGTATGAGGAAATCCAGAGGCTTACAAGGCTCATCAACGATCTTCTGGATTTATCCGCCATGGAATCCGGTCAGTTTTCCATGAAGCTTGAGCAGGTTGATTTAAACGAAATAATAAGAATCGTCCTCGTAAAGTTTGAAACGAGGATTAACGACAAGAGACTTAAAGTCGATGTGACACTTGATTCTGAATATCTCTACGTCGCTGCAGACCGCGACAGGCTGATACAGGTTGTGACAAACCTTCTTGACAATGCGGTGAAGCATTGCCCCGATGATGCCCAGATTGAAGTTGTTACAAAGGTCAAGGGCAAAAAGGTCACGGTCTCAATCTATAACGACGGTACTCCCATTTCTGAAGAAGACAGAAAGAACATCTGGAACAGGTTCTATAAGGCCGACAAGTCGAGGACCAAGAAGGAATCCACAGGATTGGGGCTTCCCATAGTGAGAAACATCATAGCCCAGCACGGAGAAACAGCCTGGGTTGAAAACCGCGAAACGGGAGTGGTATTTTCATTTACTCTCACAAGGACATAAGGAGGGAAGGGTATGAAAAAAAACAACATGCTTTTTCCCGAAGAGGAAAAGAAGGCCCGGATAAGGATAATGAACAAGGACGAGAGGAAAAAAGAGACGAGGAAGATATTGTTTTCGGTTTTTAAAACATTCGGAACCGTGGCAGTTTCAGTTCTCATGTCCTTTCTCATATTCCGCGCTGTCTATGAACCTACCCAGGAAGGTGAGATACTCCAGGAAACCGACATAAGAAACCAGATACAGGCGGTGCCCCAGGATAAATACAGGTCTGCCTACGAGACCAAATTCAGGTATTTCCCGGGAGCAGCCCTTAATCCCGATGACTTCAAATACAACGACCATAACCTTACGGCAGGGGCCGTGGCAGTGGACGGACAGGGTAATTTCATTCTCCCTGCAAGAATCCTCAAAGGCTATGCAACAAAGGTCTATCTTAAAGTGACGGATGAACCTGCGGACATGTTCCACGAAGCGACGGTCATCGGAACAGACGATGTGACGAGGATGGCTATGGTCAACTGCCCCACCCTCATATCCCCTCCCCTTGATTTTCTCTCACAGGACAGGGTATCCCTTGCAGATTCCAATGTCATAGTGGCTTCTCCCTTTGGGATGAGGGACTATATCAATATAGACTTTTCATTCATACACATGAAGAACCTCATCTACACAATAAAGGACAACCAGGGAAATGAATCCAAGGTCTCAACCATGGTTTCAGCTTCCCCGGTGTACAAGGGCAATGACGGGGGACTCGTCCTCGACAGTACCGGAAAGCCCATAGGCATAACGTCCATGTACCTTACGGACAGGCTTGGATTCAAACGGTATACAGCGGTAATAGGAAAAGCCGAGATGGACAGGATAAAGGACAGAATAACAAGCAGCAACAGGGGATTCTCGATGGAACTTGGAACTGAAGGAAAGACCATGTTCTATGAGCCCCTCAACAAGTGGGTATATTACGTACTGTCTGTAAAGGAAGGTTCCACAGCACAGAAAGGGGGAATTCTTCCCACGGATATGATAGTAAAAGCCGACGGGAATCCCGTAACAGAATCCACGGACATAAATACAATCCTCGGCGGCAAAAAAGTCGGGGAAACCATAACCCTTGATATCTACAGAAAAGATGAAATGAAAAGATTCATAATGAGGATATACTGATAAGGGGATATCATGGTAAAATGTCAGTGAATCAGTAAAAAGAATATGACCTGAAAAATCACATAAAATACCACCCAGGAAATTTTTTCCTGGGTTTTGGTGTGTTGAAAAATGAGGAGGCTCTTTTGTACATAATAGCAGGACTTGGAAATCCGGGGCCCGAATACCACGGAACAAGGCACAATGCAGGATTTGATGTGCTCGATATACTGGCAGACAGACACAATATAGAAATAAACAGGAATAAATTCCACTCC
>JBDHVQ010000128.1:0-5886 GCA_039809845.1 Clostridiaceae bacterium
GGCAAAAAGATAATAGTTAAAGAGTCTATCCCGGTATATGAAACTTCATTGGATGCAAAGAACCGTGAAAATGCAGTGAATGAATATCCTGCAGGAGAATATTTCTTCTACAAGGAAGAAAACGGCATGGTGAATATTACTGACGAGGAAGGCTATGCAGGAGCATGGATAAATCCCCTGGACGGAATCGGAGCAAAGGATTTACCCAAACCGACTACTACAACAGAAGTTGAAACCACTACAGAAGCTGATACTACCACAGAAACTGAAACAACAACTGAAGAAAAAACTACAGTTACTGATACTACCACACCAAAGACTCAGCCTGTAAAAACACTGGGTTCATATAAAGGCAAAAAGATAATAATCAGTGAATCGATTCCTGTATATGAAACATCACTGGATGCCAGAAACCGTGAAAATGCAGTGAATGAATATCCAGCAGGAGAGTATTTATTCTACAAGGAAGAAAACGGTATGGTGAATATTACTGACGAGGAAGGTTCTGCAGGTGCATGGATAAACCCCCTCGACGGAGTAGATACAAAGGATATGCCAAAGACTGAAGAGACAACAACGGAAACCGTGACAACGACAGTCATGGTAGAAACCACTTCCACTTCTCCTGTATCACCTGAAGTTTATGAAGGCAAAAAGATAGTATTAAATAATCCCATCGGGGTTTATGGCACTGCAGAAGACGCAAGAAACTCTGAGAATCCTCTGAAGACCTACGACAAAGGCGAATATTTCTTCTATAAAGAATCCGATGGGATGATTAATATTTCATCCTCAGAAGGTGAAGCCGGCGGCTGGATCAACCCTTCAGAAGGAATAACCCTTAAGGATATCAGTGGCAATGCTGAAACAACTTCAACTGAAACTTCCCAGAATGAAACCACAGAGAAGACAAGACCAGGCGAATCCGTTGACAATATTAAGATTAAAACAGGTGATAAAATCACATTGTCTGATCCTGTAAGTGCATATCCCACTGCTGAAGATGCCTTAAATGGCGGGGATTCTTCCGTGACGTACGAAACCGGTGAATACTATATTTATAAGATTTCCGGCGATGCTGTCAATATTTCACGGGAAAAAGGAAGTGCAGGGGGATGGGTCAGAACATCAGATATAGGCGTAAAACCTGCCGGCAATGCATCTTCCGGCGAAGAAAATAAACTAAAGGAAGCTGATTTTACTGGAGCGGGGCTTAAAATGAATTATCCTTCAGCTTGGGATGATCCTCAGTTATCAGGAGATTCATTAAGTTTCTATGAGGGGAATGTATCATTGACTTTTGAATCCTCTGCCGCGCAGGACGATCTTAAGGCTCAGGAATATCTTGCTGAAATTACGGGGGAAAAGGGTAAAAAAGCACCAGTTTTACAGGGTTCTTCAGAAGGATATTATTATGCTTCCCCCGACGGCCTTTCATCTGTCTATGTTTATAAACTTTCCGGTCGTATGCTTGTTATAAGAATCACCTCTGAAGAAAAACTCAGTTCTGAAGAAAAGAAGGATGTCGATACTATTTTAAAATCAGTTAAAATCAGCGAGTAACATTTTACTCTATGTTTTTTGAGAACCGGGTCAGAAAGAACCTTAATATCGGTTCCCCTGGGATAGCAAACAATTTTGACGGGTAATAATACACATATTCAAGGGGACTTCCTGTCTGGATAAGGAGTCCCCTTAAAGTGTTATAATAGTCTTTATGATGGCTTTTTTCCGGAGGGAAAATATATGGATTATAAAAGTGTAAGGGAAGAGAACGGTTCCCTTGTTATAGAAGATGTTGAAAATTTTGAGCCTGTGCATATTTTTGAGTGCGGACAGTGCTTCAGGTGGAACAGACAGGATGACGGGAGTTTCAGGGGAACTGCCTTCGGACGTACCATAAGTGTAAAAAAAGAGGGGAATAATGTCATTATTTCCGATAGTGACATTGCTGATTTTAATAATATATGGAAAAAGTATTTTGATCTTGAAAGGGATTATTCCAGAATCAAGCTGAGACTTTCTGAAGATCCTTTACTTAAAGAAAGTGTGGAATTCGGCCACGGCATACGGATACTGAATCAGGAACCCTTTGAGATGCTGATTTCCTTTATTATTTCTGCCAATAATCAGATACCGAGGATTAAAAAGACGGTGGACAGGATTTCTGAAAAATGGGGAAATGAAATTATATCTTCTGATGGGAAGAAGACCTATTCCTTTCCCGAACCATCGGAACTTCAAAATGCAACCGTTGAAGAACTTAAAGAAATAGGGCTTGGTTACCGCGCGGAATATATATACAATACTGTGAAAATGGTGACGGAAGGCGAGAAAGCTCTGGAGAAAAAGGCTTCGGGAGATGAACTTACTCCTGAAGAAGAAGAGATGCTTCAATTCAATCTTTCTTCCATAGTTTCCATGGACCATGGAAACTGCCACAGGGCTCTTATGAAATACAGTGGAGTAGGACCCAAGGTTGCAGACTGTATAATGCTTTTTTCAATGGAAAAGCAGGAAGCTTTCCCTGTGGATGTCTGGGTTAAAAAAGCGATGACATATTTCTACAAGGCACCTGAAGGTTCACTTCCCAAAATAAGAAAATTCGGTCAGGGAGTTTTCGGAGATCTTGCAGGTTTTGCCCAGCAGTACCTCTTTTATAATGCAAGGGAAAATAAAATCAAAATCGAAACCGAAGATCCAAAAGAAAAAGAAAAAACACCGGAAAAAATATCCGGTGATCAGACATAACATAATAATTCAGTACATTAATTCAAAACAATAATTAAGCACAATAATTCAGCAGAATCAGCCTGCCGGTGCATTCGTACGGATAAATACTGATAATTGCGGGTAATAGCAGGTTAATGCGGATTAATATAGTTGAATAGTGTTAAATAGTGTCAGGAAATCTATGATTTTCTTTTTTTCCCTGATATTAACATAAGGTTCTCACTGAGTTTACCTGTGAAGGCTAAAATTATCAGGAAAAGAATAACGAAAGCAAGGATAATAACCGCGTTTTTAAAAAACAGTGACTGAGGAAGATACATTATTATCGGGTCCGTCTGAGGATCAAACAGCCAGTAGTCATTTGAGAACATTATTTTATGGAACTTCTCAAATGTATACTGAAAATTCAATAGCATGGGTATTCCTGCAATCAGCGGGATAAAGAAAGTCATTATTATCCCTTTTTTAAAAAAGCTGAAATCCCTGGCTCTGACCGATAAAAATGCCAGTATTGAAGCAATAATGATAAAAACTAAATCCAGCTTTTTTATGGCAGTAAAGATATTTCTTACTTCCATGAAATGGATTCTCGCTTCTTCTGACTGGGGAAGTTTAATGAAGTCGAGGGATTTTATACCGGGGTCATTCATATAATCTATGAGGATATTGTAGTTTTTCCTGATTTCCTCATCGGTCAGATTATATACATTGTATTCTCTTACTTCGTCCATGGACAGATTGTAGGTGCTCCTTATGCCCAAGGTTATAAGAACTGATGAAAACAGGATAACGAGGGCGATGAGAAGACCTGTGACAAAAGATAATGATTTTTTCAATTTAACTCCTTTTGATGATCGATAAACATAATGAAAAAATTATATAACATTTCGGTTTGAAAAGTATAAATCTTAAAGAAAACACGTGCATTGGATTTAAGAATATTAAAAATTAACTCTCAGAATTAAGCAATATAATCTTGATTAAATGAGCGGGAAATACTAAAATAGAAAATGATGTTAGCAGTCAATCCCAGTGAGTGCTAAAAACAGGAGGAAATTGATAATGATAAGACCATTAGGTGACAGAGTTCTTGTTAAGAAACTTGAAGCTGAAGAAAAGACAGCCAGCGGTATCATTCTTACAGGCAAGGCAAAGGAAGAAAATACACCCCAGGAATGGGAAGTAGTTGCAGTGGGACCTGGAGAAGTATCTGATGACGGCAGGACAATACCCATGGATATCAAAGTGGGTGACAAGGTTTTATTCGGAAAATACTCAGGAACTGAAATCAAATACCAGAACGAAGAATATACACTGGTAAGCCAGAAGGAAATTCTTGCGGTAGTTGAATAATTCAGGTTCTTTTGAACTGACATCCTTAACACAATAATAAATGAGACCATATACAGGAGGCATATAAATGGCAAAGGAACTGTTATACGGAGAAGACGCAAGAAGAGCCATGCAGAAAGGCGTGGACAAGCTTGCTGACACAGTAAAGGTAACCCTTGGACCAAAGGGAAGAAATATAGTACTCGACAAGAAATTCGGTGCACCACTTATAACCAATGACGGTGTTACCATAGCAAGGGAAATTGAACTTCCCGATGCTTTTGAAAACATGGGAGCACAGCTTGTAAAAGAAGTTGCGACAAAGACAAACGACATCGCAGGTGATGGTACAACTACAGCTACACTTCTTGCACAGGCTATAATAAGGGAAGGTCTGAAGAACGTGACTGCAGGAGCAAATCCCATGATGATAAGAAACGGCATCAGGATTGCAGTTGATGCGGCAGTTGAAGAAATCAAGGCTAACTCAATACAGATAAGAGGCAAGGAAGATATTTCAAGGGTAGCTGCCATTTCAGCATCCGACGATGAAGTCGGTGAAATGATTGCAGATGCAATGGAAAAGGTAGGTTCTGAAGGTGTAATCACAGTTGAAGAATCAAAGTCCATGCAGACTGAACTTGAAGTTGTTGAAGGAATGCAGTTTGACAGAGGATATGTATCATCCTACATGGCAACTGATCCGGAAACAATGGAAGCATACCTCGACAACCCATATATCCTCATCACAGACAAGAAGCTCTCAAACATCCAGGAAATCCTTCCTGTCCTGGAACAGATCGTTCAGCAGGGAAGAAAGCTCCTTATCATAGCTGACGATATAGAAGGCGAAGCAGTTACAAACCTTGTGATAAATAAATTAAGAGGAACATTCATCTGCTGCGCTGTTAAGGCACCTGGCTTCGGCGACAGAAGAAAGGAAATCCTCCAGGATATCGCAGTTCTTACAGGCGGAGAAGTTATATCTGAAGAACTTGGAAGGACACTTGCGGATGCAACTCTTGAAATGCTCGGACAGGCTGAATCAGTTAGAGTAAACAAGGAATCAACCACAATAGTGAACGGAAGAGGTTCAAAGGAAGCTATAAAGGCAAGAGTAGCACAGATCAAGGCACAGTACGAAGAATCAACTTCTGAATTCGACAAGGAAAAATACCAGGAAAGACTTGCAAAGCTCGCAGGCGGAGTAGCGGTAATAAAGGTCGGAGCACCAACTGAAACTGAATTAAAGGAAAAGAAATTAAGGCTTGAAGATGCACTTGCAGCCACAAAGGCAGCAGTTGAAGAAGGAATCGTTGCAGGCGGCGGTACAGCCTATGTCAACGCAATTGCAAAGATTACAGACTTAAGCCATGAAGAACCTGATGCACAGCTTGGAATAAGCATCATAAAGAGGGCACTTGAAGAACCTTTAAGACAGATTGTTGAAAACAGCGGTCTTGAACCTTCGGTTATCCTCGACAAGGTTCAGCACTCCGAAAAAGGAACAGGATTCAACGTCCTTACAGAACAGTACGTCGACATGATTTCAGCAGGTATCGTGGATCCTACAAAGGTAACAAGATCAGCACTTCAGAATGCTGCATCAGTTGCAGCCACATTCCTCACAACTGAAGGCGCAGTTGCAGACATCAAGGAAGAAACTCCTGCAATGCCTCCTATGCCCGGCGGAATGGACGGAATGTACTAAAATAGTACAGTAAAAGAATGAATTGAAAATAAGAAATATCTAAGAAAAGACATCCCATTTATGGGGTGTCTTTTTTAAGGTGTTCTGTCATCCGGACACAAGATCCGTAA
>JBDHVQ010000129.1:0-5844 GCA_039809845.1 Clostridiaceae bacterium
AAAAAGGGAGTAAGAGTACTTATTAAAGGAACAGTGAGAATGATATCCTCAAGGGACATAATAGAAAAAGACGATATCTGATCCATCAGTACAGGAGTAAATAGTTAGTCAATACTCTATGGTATTTACAGACCCATTTTTCAATGTTTAAGAAGAATGCTCTCATTACCCTAAACAAAAGAATTTAGTAACAAATTCAATAACGAATAAATCAACAGTAGAACAACAGTGGGTAACAGATAAAACAACAGCAGAAAAACGGATAAAACAACCTAAAAGGAATAATGTGCAGGAAATGAAAAGAGAGTAATCCACGTATGTCAGAAAGTCCCGTCAGAAGATAATAAGTAAAGATACAATTCATAGATACAGCCCTCCCGGAAACTACTTTTCTTTTTCCGGGAGGGCTGTATCTTTTTAAATTGCTATATTCTGATGGATTTTTGTATTTACATCAAGAGTAATGAAACAAAAATCCTTTGGATAAAATGAAAATATAACCAGGTTTCTATTTCATCTTTGGGAACCTGATATAAGTTATTTTCTTACGAAGTCAGCAATCATCCTTACAAATACTGCAAGGGACATTATAAGGAATATGGGTCTTATGAATGAAGAACCCTTCTTAACAGCAACCCTTGTTCCTACAACAGCTCCAGCCATACAGAAAATGCCGACTATTATTCCGTAGAAGTAGTCTATTGAACCTGAAATTAGAAATACTATTAGGGATGTGATGTTGGAAGTGAAGTTAAGCATCCTGGTATTACCTGATGCATTGATAAAGTCCATACCGAAGAACTTTATGAAAATAAACAGCAGGAAGGAACCTGTACCCGGACCGAAGAATCCGTCATAGAATCCCATAATAAAACCAAAGAACATTCCCATTACAATCTGGTTTCTGCCGCTGAAGCTAAAGGAATGGACCATTCCCAGGTCTTTTTTAAAATAAGTATAAATACCTACCACAAGGATCATCACTGATACAAGAGGAGTTAAGAACTGCTTGTCCATGAGGAGTACTGCTTTGACTCCCAATATGGATCCTATTACAGTACATGGTATTACATATTTAATCAGGGGAAAATAAATCTTCCCGCTTTTGAAAAAAGATATGGAACTTGAAAGGGAACCGAAGGTAGCGGAAAGTTTATTGGTACCTAGTGCAAGGTGGGGCGAAAAACCGGCAAAGAGATAAGCAGGTACAGTGATAAGACCACCGCCACCGGCAATTGAATCCACCATTGTTCCAATAAACCCGGCAACACATAAAAATAAAAGCTTTAAACTGAAAAAATCCTGAGGCAAGATAATTACCATCCTTATATTAAATAGGTCTTTTAACTGGTCTGACCCGTCTATTAAATACCAATAGATTATACTTCATGTGCTATAATTATTCCATCGGAGGGACGACATGAGAAGAGTAATAATCCAGATAGTCAGTATTTTTTTCGGAATTTTTTTCCTTATTACAGGAAGCCTTGCATTATATTACAACCTTAATATTTCATTCTATATGCTACTTACAGGATTCCTTTATGGGATAGTAGCAATAAAATTCATGATGTTCAGGACAAGATCAAATATGTTTTTTATAACCCTTTTTTTATTCCTGGCACTGCTTCTTAATACCTTTATTATCTTCAGGTTTGATTTCCTTATCCAGGACAAGGAAATGTCCTATATATTCTATACACTGCCGATGCTCTTGAAAGACTTTTACCTTGTAGCAAGTTCGGTATTGGTATATCTAGCAGCAACGGAATTTTTAAGCACAGGCAATATTGACTGATCCTTGATACGAAAAGCCAGTTTTTAAAAAGTATTTTAAAGAACAGTTTCAGGAACGAACCAGAAACACAAACTCCTTTAATTGTTTGATACAAATAAAAGCTTTAATTTATGTATATTTATTCATACTTTCCGGTAACTTTTATTTTTATAAAGATGCTGGAAAGTATTTTATTTTTTGAAAAAAATCCAGATCTTAAGCATTCTCTGGAGATGAAAAACCAAATGGTATGTAATAAATATCTCCATTTTGACCGAATTGTTCAGATTAGGTGCTGAAAAAACGGATTCCATAAAATAATTATATGGAAAGAAGAGATTAATATAAAAAGATATTTTATGTATTATTTTAAATAATTTAAATAAAGTTCAAAAAATAAATAGACAAGTAACGTTTAAAATATAGTAGAATACAACTTATATAGAGACAAAATGAATACCCTGAATATTTGAGAATAATTATACATTGATCCAATTTATGACAAAGATTTTAAGGGATTCAGACAAGGATGGTGTACCTGACATAGAGGAAACACCCGAGGATTCAACTGAAGAAGAAACTTCAACAGTTCCGAGAACAAAACCGGAGACCACAAAACCTGTGACTACGGTTCCTGAGAATACTAAACCAGCTACTACAGTTCCTGAAGTTACAAAACCAGAAATCACAGTACCGGTAAGTACAATTCCAGATACCACAGTACCGGAAGTTACAAAACCCCAAACTACCAAACCTGAGAGTTCTTCTAATGCAGGTACCATACCCAATGAGAGTAAACCTGAAGACCCCGACCCATCAACACAGTCAACTGAAGAGGAACCAACCACAGAAACAACCATACCGACAGGAACAGAAGAAAATTCCACAACAGAAACAGAAACCACAGCATCTCAAACAAGCGATGGAACACGTGTTACGACAAAATCGACATCCGGCAGTTCAACATCTTCTGATTCAGTTACAAAGACCACAATACCAACGAAGATAACAACTACTTCAGCTCGAACTACTGAAGGAAGAATTACATCACCAGTTAAAAACACACTAAAGGATGACCTGAAAAAGGATAGTAACAGTGACCTTCCTGATACAGGAAATCAGAAAGACAGCACACTTATTATTCTGGGTATTATCTTATTTATGGGAGCATTAATTATTTCGACACAGTTAAAGAAAAAACTTTAACCTATGGAATGAGGTTTTAGATTCTTTCAATGAGAAAAAATAAGATTAACAAGTAAAATCAAGTATTACGGCCAGCTGACAGTATGTGTTAAGTCAGCTGGCTGTTATACTTTATCAATCACATCCTTTTTGAGAAAAACATTCTTTCTGATAAACGAATCAATATATTAATCAGAACAGAATATGGTCTGAAATCAAGTTTTCTACCTGTTTTTTCCTTTGGACGACCTCGGTAAAAAATAACAGGATTATTAAAAGTATGAAAAATTGAATTAATTAGCGGCTCCTCTGGAGTGGTCATATGATTATAAAGAATAAAAAGAGCAGGGGTTTCGGAAAATTGATATAATATCAAAGTGAATTGCAGAATTAAATTCAATTTTTGTGGGTATCTGTGTATTAAGATACTCATTAGCGGGTTGTATTGACTAAGAAATAAAAGAAAAATTTTATAACAGGACTTACCTTTGGAGAAAGAAGATTTTAAATGCAGAAGGAGTCTTGAATGCAGGAGAAAAATGATCAGAAAGAGAAATAAAAAAGAAATAGAAATAATGATAGAAGATACAGTATTTCCCGGTATGGGGAGAGGAAAGTATGAAGATAGGGAAGTAAGGGTTAAAGGAGCATATCCCGGACAGAAAGTAAGGGGAAGGTATTTAAGAAACAAGCAGGGAATAGGTCATATTGAACTCCTTGAAGTACTTGAAAAAACACCCTATGAGATAACACCTCCATGTGTCCATTTTTATAAGTGCGGAGGATGTGTAAGTCAGATGCTTCCCTATGACAAGGAACTTGAATTCAAGGAGAGGGAAGTACTTGATTTGTTTAACGAAAAGGGAATTGAATATGAAAATTACCATGGAATAATCCCTTCACCTGAAAGATACGGATACCGAAACAAGATGGAATATACCTTCGGTGATGAAGTAAAGGGCGGAGAACTGACCCTTGGTATGCATAGAGTTAAAAAGAGAAGTTCTGTTCTTACGGTGGATGAATGTCTCCTTGTTAATCCGGATTTCAATATTATACTCGATTATACCCTGGATTTTTTTAAAAAATCAGGACTCCCTTATTACAGGGTAATAAGCCATGAAGGAGTTTTAAGAAACCTCATAATAAGAGAAGGAAAAAATACAGGAGATTTAATGGTTATTCTTGTAACCACCACCCAGCATGAAGTGGATACGGAATCGTATCTTAACGGACTCCTTGAACTGAATCTTAATAAAACTCTTAAATCAGTATTCCATGTGGAGAATGATTCACTTCAGGATTCAGTAATACCTGAAAAGGTAATTAAGCTTCATGGTGATGACTTTATAACCGAAGAACTTCTGGATCTTAAGTTTAAGATAACTCCCTTTTCATTCTTTCAGACCAATACTGAAGCTGCAGAAAGATTATATTCCTGGGTAAAGAAACTCTCAGGCGATACAAAAGATAAAGACGTATTTGACCTTTACTGCGGAACAGGTACCATAGGAAACATCATGGCTGGTGGATCAAAATCAGTTATAGGTGTTGAAATAATAGAAGAAGCTGCAGAAATAGCAAAAGAAAATTCTAAACAGAACGGAATAACCAATACTCATTTCATAGCCGGAGATGTCAAGGATGTAATAGAAAATATGGAAAATAAACCGGACCTTATTATACTTGATCCTCCAAGGAGTGGAATACATCCCAAAGCTCTTGAATATGCATTGAGATTCAATGCACCCCATATAGTCTACGTTTCCTGTAACCCAAAGACACTTGTAGAAGATATTACTAAGATGAATGATTACAGAATAGATGATTTTGTCATATTGGAAAACTATCCCAATACTCCCCATGTAGAAGCAATTGTGTCGATGTCAAAAGTATTGACAGGTAAGTAAATAAGGGACTGAAAATAAAAGTTTATTCCGATGCTGACATTATAATGTATCAGTATTTTGGAATAATCTTTTTTCGTAGGATAGAAAAGATGACCAGGAATTTTCCCTTGATGATGATTGAATCCAGGGAATAAATAACAGAAAGATTGTAATCGATAAATGACGTGGTCCGATAATAATATTAATAGATAGAGGTTTAAGTCCAAAGAGATAGCATTTGAAAAGCTGCAAAATTATTTTTGATTAAAATAAACAACAACCTATTGATGAAGATACTTTTTATAAGGTTCAAGAGTTAAGAAATAAAAATGCTAAGAACCAAAATAGAATAAAACCTAGAGAAGTTAAAGATAATGAAGTTTTAAAGCTTTAAAAATAAAAAGAAAATATAAGGATTCATATAGGCAGGCAGAATACGCCTATAGTCAAATAAAGGAGGTGGAGAATTGAATTCAAATGTAACCTTAATACCTGCAAGAAAAAGACCAGGCAATAATATTGATAGAATTAAAGAAAACCAAAACTTAGGGTAGTTGCATATTGTCGTGTTAGTACAGATAGTGAAGAACAAGCTGGAAGCTATGAAATGCAGGTTCAACACTATAAAGAGTATATTCTTAATAATAAAGATTGAGAATTAGCAGGAATTTATGCTGATGAAGGAATATCTGGGACAAACACAAAGAAGAGCGATGGTTTCAATGATATGATTAAAGATTGCCTAACTGGAAAAATAGATATGGTTATTACATAATCCATCAGTAGATTTGCCAGAAACACCATTGACTGTTTAAAGTTTGTTAGATTATTAAATGAAAAGAACATTCCAATTATTTTTGAAAAAGAAAATATAAATACAATGGAAGCAAGTGGCGAGTTATTACTAACTATCATGGTGTTAGTGATGTTCTAATATGTCCGGATACTACCGGCTTGTCATGAAGGATTATGACGGATAGAATTGACTTAAAA